>NZ_JBECOS010000003.1:0-173952 GCF_040104455.1 Pseudoalteromonas sp. BZB3
CGTTCAATCTGAGCCATGATCAAACTCTTCAATTAAAAGTTTTTTGAATCCGAAGATTCGTGCTCAATGAATTCTGTATAAATTGACTATATAGTCACTCATAAGAAATTGAGACTCTAAATTTTTTGCTCCTGAATCAAGAGCTGTTAGAACTCAATCTGTACGAGTGCCCACACAGATGATTGCTTCATATTTTTAAAGAACAATGCGACTAAGCTTTTGCTTGTCGCTGCAGCGTTGCTGCGAAGTGGAGCGCCATAATAACGACTTCACTTTTTATGTCAACACTTAATTTTAAAAAGTTATTTAAGATTAAGTTTTATTTGACTCGACATCGTTTTGATTTGCTTTTCAGCGTGTCGCCCCGTGTCAGTGGGTGCGCATTATAGGGAGAATTTAAAAGCGCGCAACCCCTTTTTTCAATTAATTTTAAGAAACGCGTTCAAACGTCTAAAAAAAGAGCAAAACCACTAAAAACACTGCGTTTTTGTTTGAATTTAATACAAACCTTTCTTTTTTAAGCTCCCAAAAACTAAAAAAGCAGGCCTGAGCCTGCTTTATAAAATATTTATAGCATGAATATTAGAACTTATATTCAATACCAAGACCTAAGTAATCTTCTTCTGTACCTTGGTCTTCATCAACTGTTGAGTAGAAGCCATATAATTTGGTTGATTTATTTAGTTTGTGATCAATACCAACACTAAAACCATCTACATCTTTAGAATCTACTGCATCAAAGTCAATTGTTTGATATTGCACTTTAAAGGTGTTTTTACCGAAGCCATATGCAGCATTTAAAAGGAAGCCATCAGCAGTGCCTGTACCATCTACCTTTTCTTGCTTCTGGTACATTGCACCTAATTTAAGTGCGTCAGTTGCTTTAAATTGACCTGTAACACGTAAAGCATCATAACCTTTCACTTCACTGTCACCGGCTACGGCAATATAGTACTTAGACTTTTTCAGCTTTGAATCACCATAAGTAATTGCACCAGAGTAGCCATTTTCACCATCTGTTGAGTCTTCAGCAATGAAAGTTGCTAATACTTTAAAGCCATTTAAACTTGCCGACTTATAAGAAATCGTATCACCAAGGCGGTTTTCACCTTTAAACAGGTTTTTCACATCCGCTTCTAAATCATTAAACTGGTCAACTTTGCCTTGTGAAAGCTTAAAAGCTGTGTCATTACGACCAATTACTACTTCACCGAAACTTCCTTTTAAACCAACATACTGGCTTCTTGCTGTAATATTGTCTTTATCACCCTTTGAATCGGCATCTGATACATCGACTTGGAATTCAAGCTTATAAATTACTTCTAGGCCGCCATCTAGTTTTTCTGAGCCTTTAAAACCAAAGCGTGACGCATTGCTTTTAATTTCTGTCGCACTTCCAGCACCTTCATCACTTGATTGAACAGATACATTTGCCTTGCCGTATACTTTAACATCTGCATTAGCATTAGCAGATAACGCACCTAGTACAGCAAGTAGAAGTGTTGATTTAACTAGTTTCATGTAATTTTCCTCAATATCGCAACACATGATGATTCAAAACGACGCTAGTTTCTCAGCAGTTAATGACAGAAATATTACACACAACATATTAGAGTCAAATAATTGCAAATAAACTGCATTAAAAACGTCATAAAAGTATGTTTCAGCTATAAATTATAGGAGAGGAAAAAATTATTACTTAATTTTTGAAATAATCTTTAATACATCATCTATAAGTAATTTTGAGTTGAATTGCTTTATAGATAGGTTAAGGTTAATAGTAAATGTATAGGTGAATTACCGAGCGAGTACTGAGTGACACGTCGAATCCTAATTATTGAAGACACCCCAACCATTGCTAGAGTGCAAAAGCATATTGCAGTTTCTGCAGGCTATGAGGCTGACATTGCTAAATCACTAGCACAGACAAAAGAACTACTCGACAATAATAGTTACTTTTGCGCAGTTGTTGACTTTATTTTACCTGATGCGCCTAACGGCGAAGCAATTCACTATACAGTGAACTCTGATATCCCCACGATTGTCATGACAGGTAATCTTGATAATCAAACTCGTGAAACTGTCGAAAAGTACCCTATCATCGATTACATCACCAAAGAAAATAAACAAGCTTACCAATACCTTAAAAAGCAGCTTATGCGTTTACCGCGAAACGAATATGTAAAAGTGTTAGTTGTGGATGATTCCCGTCAGACTAGAAATTACATTAGCTCCCTATTAGTAAGGCATAAGTATAAGGTCATGGAAGCATGTGACGGTATTGAAGCCCTCGAAGTATTAAAGCAAAACCCAGACATTTCTGTTGTCATCACTGATAATGAAATGCCAAATATGAACGGCGAAGACCTGTGTAGTGAAATACGACTACAATATTCAAATGATGAAAAAGCCATTATCGGTATTTCTAGCTCTAATGCATTACATCTTTCGGCTCGATTTATTAAAAGAGGCGCAAATGACTACCTTCGCAAGCCATTTAACGCAGAGGAGTTTTATTGCAGGCTAAGCCAAAACGTCGATATGCTGGAATATATAGCCACGATCAAACGCCAAGCTAATTCTGATTATTTAACAGGCTTACCTAATCGTCGTTACTTCTTTGAGTTTACTAATAAGTCATTAAAACAAAAAGCAGCCTTAAATAATGAAGTTGGGCTGGCAATGATAGATGTAGATCACTTTAAAGCTATTAATGATAACTATGGTCATGATGCAGGAGATGATGTGCTCAAAGCCCTAGCTCAAGCTTTTGAATCTCACTTCCCAGGTCAACTTACCGCGAGATTAGGAGGAGAGGAGTTTGCTGTTTATTTTGCTAATGCTACAGAAGAAGAGAGTTTGTCTTTACTAGACAAGTTTAGAGATTATCTTGACACCCATAGCGCCGGATTAACCAAGCACAATATTCACTTTACGGTATCAATTGGTCTTTGTAGAGCCGTGAGTAAAAGTGTTGATAGTCTGATAAAAGAAGCTGATATAAAGCTTTATGAAGCGAAGCATTCTGGACGTAACAAAGTCATAAGTTAATTAAGAGTAAGTGGCTGGCATTACAATGCAGCCACTTAGCGCATCTTATTATTTCTTTTTGCTTGCCCTTAAGCTGTCCCAACTATACAAAGCCAGTGCCCCCCAAATACAAGCAAATGTCACCGCTCGTTCAACTGAGAACTCTTCACCATACAAGGTCACCGCCAAAGTAAACATAATACTCGGACCAAGATATTGAAATAGACCAAGTGTGGAATAAGGAAGACGTTTCGCTGCGCCAATAAAACACAACAGAGGTAAGGTTGTCACCACACCAGCACTTACTAACAATATATTTAGGAGCACTTCATTATTAAACATATCTGAGCTCACCGTCGCAGGGGTCACGTACCAATAGATAATTGCAAACGGCATTAAGATAAGTGCCTCGATTAGCAAGCCAGGTAGTGATTCTACAGGCATTTTCTTTCTCAAAAGCCCGTAAATTGCAAACGAGCTTGCCAACGCAAATGCCACAACAGGAAAAGAACCGTACGCAATTACTTGTAATAACACCCCAAGTGAAGCAATCGCGACGGCGATGATTTGCCATTTTCTCAAACGCTCAGAGAGAAAGATGACACCAAGCAATACATTTAACAGTGGGTTTATATAATAGCCTAGACTTGCATCAAGCATGTGATCGTTGTTGACGGCCCAAATAAACAGCCCCCAATTGAACCCGAGTAAAGTAGAGCTAATACAGAGCATCCCCAATACTTTAGGTTTCTTAATAACATGCTGGATCTGATGCCATTGCTTTGCAGCAAAGACAATAAGAATTAAAAACAGCACCGACCAAATCACTCGATGAGTCAAGATCTCTAGTGCCGCTATAGATTCAATCTGTTTAAAATAGATGGGTGCCATGCCCCACATTAAAAATGCTAAGACAGCATAAAGGTAACCCTGTTGGGTCTGATTATTTAGCATCAACACGACTCAAAAAGTAAAAAACCATTATACCTTGCTAAGCTGGTTGCAAATAGACAGAAAATAGGAACTGACAGACATAACATGATAGCTGCGTGTAAACCATCAAACACAACAGCGCAAATAAATTTACAGACAAGTAATGCAAAACCCACTAAAATGCCCGCCATGAAATCAGACCCTATCTGCGAACATTCAACCCTTGCTAAGCAAGCATTAGAAGACACTTTTGGCTACAGTGAATTTAGAGCTGGCCAAGAGGCTGTAATTAATGCGGCATTAAATGGACAAGATACGCTCGTCTTGCTGCCTACCGGTGGCGGTAAATCATTATGTTATCAGATCCCTGCGCTATTATTTGATGGCGCAACGGTAGTCATTTCGCCTTTGATCTCGTTAATGGAAGATCAAGTCTCTCAGCTTCAAGCTATTGGCGTTAGTGCTGCATACATCAATAACACCGTAGACTTTACCCAGCAAAATGCGATTTTTAATCAATTAGCTGAAGGGGCGTTAAAGTTACTCTACGTAGCACCGGAGAAAGCACTGCAGTTTGATTTTATTCAAAGGTTAAAAAACTTAAACATTCGCTTCTTCGCGATTGATGAAGCCCACTGTGTATCTCACTGGGGGCATGATTTCAGGCCGCATTACCGTCGCTTAAGTGAACTCAAACAACACTTTCCTCACTGCCCTATGATGGCCTTAACAGCGACGGCAGATATTGCGACACGCCATGATATTGCACACCAACTTGAATTAAATGTACCTTATATTCACACAGGCAGTTTTGACAGACCAAATATTCGCTACACCATTGAAGAAAAGTTCAAACCTCTTTCTCAGCTCATGCGCTATTTACGCGATCAGAAAGGCCAAAGCGGCATTATTTATTGCACTAGTCGTAAGCGTGTAGACGATATTTCAGAAAAACTTGCTGAGGCAGGCTTTAATGTCGCCGCATATCATGCCGGCATGAGTAATGATCAGCGTCAATTTGTACAAAAAGCCTTTGCCAGAGACGATATCAATATTGTTGTTGCAACCGTCGCATTCGGTATGGGGATTAATAAATCAAATGTACGCTTTGTGCTTCACTACGATATACCTAAGAGTATTGAGGCTTATTATCAGGAGACAGGCCGTGCTGGTCGTGATGGACTTGCCGCAGAAGCCATCATGTATTTTGATCCTGCTGATATAGGTCGAGTAAAGCGCTTTTTTGAGGATATTCCCGACGAGGCTAGACGTAAAGTTGAAGAGCAACGCTTTCAGGCAATGGCGAACTTTGCAGAAGCGCAAACCTGCCGTCGACAAATATTACTCAATTACTTTAGCGAATATCAGAGAGAGCCTTGTGGCAACTGCGATATTTGCCTTAATCCGCCGAAACGCTTTGACGGCACTTTAGTGGCACAGCAAGCGCTATCTTGTGTGTATCGCGCGCAACAACGCTTTGGTTTAGGGTATATCGTCGACTTATTGCGAGGGGCAAACACCAGTCGAATTCGCGATAACGGACACCACGAATTAAGTACCTATGGTATAGGTAAAAGTCATAGCGTCGAGTATTGGCTAAGTATATTGCGTCAACTCGTTCATCATGGATTACTTGCTCAAGACATAACACAAGGTGCAAGCCTTAAACTGACAGAAGCAGCAAGAGCCGTATTACGCGGTGAATATGTATTGCAATTGGCCGAACCTCGCTTACAAGCTAAACACATCTATCAAGATAAACTGGCGCAATTTAATTACGACAAAAAGCTGTTTGCTAAGCTACGTAGTTTACGTAAAGAACTAGCCGATGCCGATGATGTGCCGCCATATGTGGTCTTTAACGATAAGACACTGGCAGAAATGGCGCAGAAAATGCCGACTGATGATGCTGAATTCTTAAATGTGTCAGGTGTTGGTTTTAGTAAACTCAGCAAGTATGGCGCACCGTTTATGCAACTTATCCGAAATTATTTAGCCGCGAGTTAATGATGACGCAAATTACCTTTAATACTGAATTTAATTTTCTGCAGATCGCACCTGACTTTTTCCCCGAGGCCGATGAATTTGGCTTCTGGGGTCAAATATTATTAAACCATGAGGCTATTTCTATTCTTGAAACCTCCGAAGGCGCAGATCGCCATCAAATACGCTTTTGTTGGCATGGACAAAATTTTAATCTTAACTTTGAGCATTACAGCGAGAGTTTATGGGTAAGCCCTGAAGGGGTTGAAGCGGAACTTTTACTTGAAAAACTACAACTATTTTTGCTTTCTACTCTTTCATAATAATTAGACAGACCTCCATTTTTCTGCTTAATATAATGATATAAAAGAGGATAAACAGCAGGAGGAAGGTAGTGGTCACAAGGTATTGTCAGCCCGTATTGCTTTTATTCTCTACATTTTGCGTCAGTGGTGCTGCATTTGCAGAACCGAATATCTTCAACTCTCAAGAAAACAGCTGCAGTAATCAACGCCAAGACAGCAATGAAGACATCAACCTAAAACGCCAACTCGACACTCAGCAAACTTTTCCCAAAGAAGCTGAAAACAAGCGTATAACAAAGATCACCTTAAAACAGTTAAACGTTTTCGACACCAACTTACCGGAAGAAAATAACTTTTTATTTCGCTTTGCAAACCACGCGCATATCACAACAGAACCTGAAGTCATCCTAAGTACTTTATTATTTAGCCAAGGATCAAAATATGACATCAAGGAATTAGCAGAATCCGAGCGTTTATTACGTCAACAAAATTATCTTTACGATGCCCGCATATATGCAGAAGAGACATGTGAAGACGAAGTGCATGTCACAGTTGTAACAAGAGACTTATGGACTTTACTGCCCGACATTAGCTTTAGTCGCAGTGGTGGTGAAAACTCCTCGCGCCTAGGCTTTCGAGAAACAAACTTACTAGGATATGGCAAAAGATTATCTTTCACCGCAACTGAAGATAAAGATAGAAACGGTTATTTATTTGTTTATGACGACCCAGCTATCTTATCGAGTCGCTACCGAGGTCGCATAGAGTATGCTGATAATTCAGATGGAGAGCGGCATTATTTAGGGGCTTACCTGCCATTTTATTCAATTAAATCGACGCATAGTTATGGGTTTTATACTTATGCAAATAAACGGGTAGAGTCGATTTATTCTAGAAATGAAGTCGTTTCTGAGTTTTTACACGACACTGAAATTAACGACGCGTATTATGGTTTCGCCGTTCAGGCACCTAAACAGTGGACACATAGATATACTGTGGGTCTACACAATGAACAACACAACTTTAAAACCACCCCTTACTCTTTTCTTGCTTTAGCAGACAACCGAGCTCTCACCTACCCATATTTTCAGGGGCAATGGCTTCAAGACGATTATATTAAGGTGCGCAATTTTGATTCAATTTATCGTACAGAAGATTTAAATTTAGGCTGGAATGTTAAAGCCAAACTCGGTTATTCATCGAATCACTGGGTGGATGACGATAGTCACGTCATTTATCAATTTTCCGCGACCAAAGCGCATTACACAACCGAACGCAGTTTATGGCGATTCAATACAAGTATTCAAGGAGAATGGAACACAGACCAAAACGAAGCCCGAAACTTCATTAGTGCCGTTAACTTTCAATATTATCTAAACACCAGCACACAGCAATCATGGTTTGCGAACTTTTCTTTGAAGTATGCTAAAAACTTAACGGCAGACAAACAATTGGTTTTAGGCGGTGAAACTGGTCTAAGAGGTTACCCGTTAAACTATCAACAAGGTAGTCGTAGTGCTTTAGTTAATTTAGAAAAACGTTACTACTGGGAATATGACCTACTGCAACTTTTCAAGGTAGGAGGAGCGCTTTTCTTCGATGCAGGTAAGGTCACAGGCAAAGCTCAAGTCAATGTCGATAACTCATTATTAAAAAATATAGGCATGGGATTAAGACTTGCACCGAGTCGAGCCAATGCTGGCATTATATTGCATTTGGATATTGCTGCGCCGATAAATAAAGAAGATAACATTGACAGTGTGCAGTGGTTATTTACAGTTAAAAACCGCTTTTAAAAACTGCTCATGGCGCTCTCGGCAGGGATCGAACCTGCAACTCAGCTTCCGGAGAGCTACGTGATATCCATTTCACCACGAGAGCACACGAACGCTGCATATATTAATGTCATTCCTTTGCAAATACTAGCGTTTCACTTTCAGCTGATTAAATAACAGACTAAAAATAAAAATATTAATGCTTTTTAGCGATTTTTTGTATTTTTGACTATGCTTAGATTTTGATTTACCAGTATTATAGTCAGCAAGTTACTACGTTTTATTAACATAAAGCGCCGTGTAATGCAGTAACAACAACAATAAAAGCTTAACACATCAAGAGGAAGCTATTATGAGCCAAATGACCACGCAGCAAGTTGCTGAGTTTTTAGAAGTAAAAGTGGAAAGAGTGAAAAGACTTGCTCGTGAAAACCTATTAATTGCAAAAGGTGAAGACGCACAAGGTGATCCTGTATTTGATCAAACTGATGTAGAAAAATACAAAGAATTAGCAAAGCGCTTAGGTGGTATTTAATCGCTTTAATTGTAATGTGTGTGAAGTGGCTTTTTCTACTTCACCTCGCGCATCATACCAAGAGATACATAACAATAGGTAAGCAATTCTAAAACCTCTCAACTTATCTATTGCATATTCGGGTACTGCAATGCTCTTACTGCCATAATAGATATTCATCATCCACACTATTTCATCACTAGTTAGCTTAAAGCTGCTTACCAAGCCAGCTATGTCGAAGTAAATATCTCCAACTGCTGCATATTCAAAATCAATCACTACCACTCCGGCTTCAGTCGCTATTATATTTTCTCTGACTAAGTCGTTATGGCAACAACCTTCTTCTTTTGGATAGCTATCAAGTAAGCGTAAGCAGCACTCTAACTCAGAATTAAAAAGCTTTTTAAAAGAGGTACTTAAATCTGATAATGCGTGTTTTATATCTAAAGAAACAGGCAAATTGACCAATGGTTGTTGATGTACTGCAGAAATTGTCTCCACCAAACTACATAAGCGTTTTCTATCTATATCCTCAGCCGCTTCATCCACATAAGCAAATAATGCAACTTTAAGTCTCTCATCCCAGCGAATGACTTCTTGAATATTGGACTCTGATATTGCTATTAGACCCTGAAAAGCGAGGCTTGGCGAAGGCATGTCATTTTGATAAAGCTTGAGCAAATATTTATTCTGTTCGACAACAATCAAGTAATTATGATTACTAAGCCCTGAGGTGGTTTGGTAACACGCTTTAACTTGCCTGAAAGCAAAAGATTCAGCAACGAACCCTCTTACTTCATCAGGCAAATTTTGAAAATTAAAGGCTCGCAAGTGGTAAGCCGTTTCTTTGTTCGTGTTCTTCGTACCAACGCTTGTAGCCCCAACAGGCTATAACCGTGTAAAACACATAAAGTACAAATGTCGGGTAATACCCTTTCACAAAGAACAGGTACATAGATGCCGCATTAATGATGATCCAATAAAGCCAGTTCTCTAATACCTTTTTAGCCACTAAATACGTTGTCATCACAGCAAAACAGGTTGTAAAACTGTCAAGATATGCAAAATCAGCATGGGTATAATTGTCCATCACAAAACCGACACTTGTTGCCGTTAAAGCGGTAACAATGATGATGTAAATATGTCTTAACAATGGCCAAGAAATAATAGGGGCGACTGAATCAGGCTGCTTGCCTTGTTGCCACATATACCAACCCACTACCGCCATCAACATGTAATACACATTTAATGCGGATTCCATCAACAACGCACCATTCCAATACATAATGGTATAAATAAATGTACTAAGAAAAGCCGCAGGCCAGCACCATTGATTCTCTTTCACAGCTAAAAAGACATAAGCCAGAGAAAGTATGACTGCGATGTACTCCCAGCCAGACATAGCAGTAAAACCGGAAAATGTGGCGCTTAGAAATTCAATCATTGCGGCGATAAATCTCCAGAAATGAACTTACACACAAAGACTATCTTCCCAAACTCTTCAAACGAGCGTTTCATTTCTTGTTGTAGTACCGACATAACGAGGTCATATTCACCAAACATCTGTGTCGACATGGTATTGGTTAACACTTTAAGCTCTGGATGTGTATTTAAGCGCTCAATAAAGGCTTTGATAAAAGGGATATAGTCTGAGTGAAGTGGGTATTTGCTAATTTCTACAGATAGCTGCATTTTGAAATCCATAATAGAAGTGTTTTACCTATTTTAGCCTCTGAGATTTTTTAAGGAATAGTTTTATTGAGGTTTTTACCCATCATAAAATCCGCTTTTGGCGTGTAATTGATCCAGTCTTGCTGGTGCGTAATGAGCCCTTTCTCATTAAATTGAAGCGTCATAACAAATCGCCAAGGTCCCATTTGTTGTTCATGGTAAATAAATTCATTGAAGTGCCCTGTTATAACGGCTTGCCGCTGTTGTTCATCAATAATCAAGTGTTCTACTTTGAAGGTCTTTAAATCATCTATTATTTTAAAATTACCTTCATTCCAATTATAAAATGCAGCTATGCCTGGTTTTCCAACAGCGCGATGACCATATACTAAATCTTCTAATTATGCAGAATCTGCATATACCTTTAAAAATGCATCAAAATCAACTCTGGCCTGATAGATTGATATAAATTGTTCAACTTGAGGTTTATAGTGAGCACATTACTTTGTTCAAGCGGGCTTTTACAACCAACTAAAAGCAAACCAATGAAATCGCAAAGCACCTTGTCATATATTTTCACCTCAACAATCAAAAAAGCGCGCTCATCGCGCGCTTAAAGTCATTAACTACCCACAATACCTAATGGCGTGGCATTTTTCCATGCACCTCGGGTAAAGTCTGGAATACTAATAGATTCACTGCGGTTCGCGACTGACTGAGCTGAAAGTGGTGAGATCACCGACCAAGCTGCACCATCATAGACATCTTGATCTAGCGCTTCACCGTTGCGTAAACAATAAATCATGCGCCAGAACATTAAGAAGTCCATACCACCATGGCCGCCATTGCGCTCTGCCTCTGCACCCATTTTCTTCCAAAGTGGATGATCATATTTATCATACCAAGGGGTCATGTCATGCTCCCACTCGTGGAAGTTACCTATGTTGCCACCTTTTTCGAGTGCGATACGATTTGGGAAGCCTGCAAATACCCCATTTGTGCCTTGGATCAGGTTATGACGAGAATAAGGTCTTGGCGTCGTTGTATCGTGTTGTACCATGATGGAACGACCTTTAACGGTTTTGATCATAGTGGTATTCATATCACCGGCAATATAATTCAATTGATTACGCTGATGATCGGCTGGAAATTCACGCTGAGCGTAAGCGGCTCGACCCAATGCCGGAGAGCTCATTGACGTTAAATAATCAAAACGGTCTCCACGGTTGATATTCATGTACTGAGAAACCGGACCTAGCCCATGTGTTGGATACAAGTTACCATCACGCTTTGCATGCCAACCCGTTCGCCAAGAACCCGTTTTATGCTCGATTTCTTTCATTTGCCAACGTAGTTCATGAATATAAGCAGCTTCACCGTGCAGTAATTCACCGAATAGCCCCTGACGAACCATGTTTAGTACCATCAACTCATCACGACCATAGTTGACGTTTTCCATCATCATACAGTTTTTCTGAGTGCGCTCTGCGGTATCGACAATATCCCACATCTCTTCGACTGTGAGGGCCAAAGGCACTTCAACAAATGCATGCTTGCCACTGTTCATGGTGTCAATGGCCATTGGCGCATGCCACTTCCAAGGCGTTGAGATGATCACAATATCAATATCATCACGGGCTAGCATATCTTGATAGGCTAAATCCGCACCTCGGTACAATGCTGGTTTTTTTAAGCCTCGCTCAGCAAGGTAATTGGCAGAACGTTCCAAAACCTCATCATGAGTATCACAAATTGCGACAATTTCAGCACCTTCAATATGGCTCATGCGGCGAACATGACCATAACCTCGCTGACCAACACCGATAAACCCGACTCTGACCACGTCCATTTTTGGTGCGATAAGACCAATAACCGATTTACCTTTCTGAGTCGGTACAAATGCTGTGTTTGAGTTTGATGTTTGCGCACACCCCGCAGCGACACTAGCAGCTGCTGCAACACCTGCGGCTTTGAGAAAGTCGCGTCTATTTAATTGTTTCATTATTATTTTTTCCTCTTTGTAACCACTTATACCAATCGGTGTAATTAAGTAGCCTATTTTGAGGTGGATAAAACTTTGCGATAGCAAGGCAAAAATTTTGCTGTTTAGTTATTCTAAATGATAAATTTTTAACACAGCTAGCGTGAGTTTTAGCTTCTCAAATTGGTTAAGTATTATGACTGATTGGTATTTACCCTACCCAATAAGTAAAGCGCTGTCATGCTCTTACGACTAATGTATATTGCTATTTTTAGCAGGTACAAAAAAAGCGCCTAAAGGCGCTTTTTATGAGTTAAAGTCAAATTAACTATGAATTAATTTTTCAAGTAATGCTTCTTTCGCAACCACATCTTGGTATAACTTAAACTGATTTCGCGCTCTTTGGAGATTATGCTCACTGTGCTTAGTTGCAAAGTAATTATCACCATCCAAGTAATCAGTTAAAAAGCGCAGACCAATCATAAATGGCATTACTTTCGCTCCAAGTAAAAAGCTTTGTTTTTCTTCTGGTGTAAGCTCATTTTCTAATGGTGCAACATAACCTTTAACTAAAGCAGCAAAAATCTCTTCTCGTACTCGCACATTATCAAGGTTTGTTGAATCTTCTTCTTCAGGTGAGCAGAAGGTACGCACCATATCACCAAAATCAAACAGCCAATAACCTGGCATACATGTATCAAGATCAATCACTGAACGTGCGCCATCGGTTTCTTTACAGAACAGCATGTTGTTGATTTTAGTGTCATTGTGACACGGTCTAAGTGGAATGCTGCCATAGATAGATTCTAGCTCATCTGCAAGACCAAATTGCGCTTGGCAAAACGCAATTTCCTCTTGGCATTTTTCAGCTCTATTTTCACTATCTGCTTCAAGTTTGTCGTTAAACGCAGCAATTCGCTTAGCAAGGTTATGAAAGTCCGGAATAACATGGTGTAGTACTTGTGCATCAAAGTCTGACAATGCCAAGGCAAATTGGCCAAATGCATTCGCCGCAGTTTGCGCCTTCTCTGGGCAACTCACCACATCTTCGCTGTAACTCTTACCAATAAACTCTAGAGCACGCCACACTTCACCATCGACCTTCACTAGGTATTCTTCTGAGGTGGTCGGCAAATGCTTGATAATCTCTAATTCATAGTCATTCTTATCAGCTTTTTCTGTAAGATGCTGTTCAATAGCTCGAGCATTTTCAACTAAATGTTCAGGGTTAGGAAATACTTCGGTATTTAGCTTTTGAACAACCACAGCTTGTTGTGAATCTTTTAACAACATTGTGGTATTGATATGACCACTACCTATTGGTTTAATGGTGGCATTTTCACGGTCTAAACCAAATTCTTGCGACAAATGCTCAGCTATCGCAGTATTAGTCATAGTCACCTCAGATACTGGTGTAATGGGCGTGATAGTTTGCTCATCCTTGACGATGTTCATAAATCTTTCCTGCTACGCTTGTTAATTCTTCTTTAAATGTGACACCAAACCAAAAATCAACGGCAGAATAAACGCGCACTGAAATATGCTCACTTTCTATGCAGGTTTGGATGCAATTAGGTAAATAGTACTCTTTTTTGACATCGCTGTCATAAGCTTCTAGGAATTTATTGAAATCATTTTCTAGTTTAGCCATCAAGATGGGTGTAATACCCCAAAAAGTCATAGAAGCTAGGCTATGGCTGTCTAGTGATTGTAATTTACCCTCAATTTCTCCCACCAAACCATGTTCTGTTTGATGAATATTTAAGGTTTCAGTAACCTGCTTAAGCGATTGCTGCTCGACTTCACAAATACCTCGGTTTACTCCCCCTTGCTCAGAGAGCGTTTTTTCAATTGGGAAGGCAACCATTGCCATACTACTAGCATCTTGCGATTGACTAAAATGTTCAACCATTTGTTTGTAGGCATTTGGTCCATAATAATCGTCAGCAGTGATCACAACAGCGGGGCCATTCACGTATGGCTTTGCACATAATAAAGCGTGCCCTGTCCCCCAAGGCTTAGTGCGATGCTCGGCTAAATGCTTAAACTCAAAAGGTAACATATCAATACTTTGTTCAACCAAAGTGATATGCATAGTCTTTGGGAGACGCGGCAAGATTGTTTGCTCTAATTCTGCACGAACGGATTTATTAATGATTAACACTGCTTGCTTGATACCTGCATTGAATGCATCTTCAATGCTCAGTTCCATAATAGTGCGCTCAAGTTTGGGCAGAGGGGTAATTTGTTTGTTACCACCAAATCGACTACCAAGCCCACCGGCTAGCACCACAAGCGTTAAATTATTTTGCTCTGTTGCCATTTAAAATTGTTGACCAAAAATTAACAGGCGCAAGAGTGTACCAGCTTTAGGTTAGATAATCAGCGAAAAATTGTATACAAATTAGTGATACTAGTGAGAATGCATTATCACTAGTGCGTGTTTAATTAAAAACTTTGGCAGAGGTATTTAACTTCTAGGTATTCCTCTAGCCCTTGCTTTGCCCCTTCTCGACCAAGACCTGATGCTTTCATCCCGCCAAATGGCGCGACTGGGTTTGAGATGAGTGCTTCGTTAATACCCACCATGCCATATTCTAGATTGCTCGCTACACGCTGAACTTGTGACATGTCTTGCGAATAAAAGTACGCAGCTAAACCTTCATCAACGGAGTTAGCCATAGTGAGTGCCTGATTTTCATCTTCGAAAGTTTGGATGGCGACCACAGGCGCGAAGATTTCACTGCGGCTTATCTCCATACTTTGCTTTACCTCGGTCAGAATAATAGGCGCCATAAACTGCCTCGCTTTTTCTTCATCTTGGTAGGCAATCTTGGCACCTTTCAAGGTGGCATCTTCAACTAGGTTTTGTGCTTTTTGTTTCGCTTGTGCGTTAATCAATGGGCCTAAATCGGCGTCTTCAGTAAAGCCATCAGCCACTTTTAAACTAGCAGTTTGCAGCTTTAATTCTTCTAAAAATGCTTCTAAGCACGTGTTTTGTACTAAGACTCGATTGGCAGCGACGCAGGTTTGACCCGCATTTCTAAATTTCGCCACTATCAACCCTTGCACTGCTTTTTTAATGTCAGCACTTTCAAATACCATAAAAGGCGCATTACCACCGAGCTCAAGAGAGGCTCGCTTAATTGACTGTGCACTTTGCGATAACAAAATTTGCCCGACTCGTGTTGAACCGGTAAACGTAATTTTTCTAACTTGCTTATGTTCGCAGAAAAAAGCACCAAGATGTGCAGCATCTTCTGTGACTAAGGTTTGAAAAGCGCCCACTTCCATACCCGCTTGCAATGCAAGCTGGCACAGCGCCAATGCACTTAATGGTGTATATTCAGATGGCTTGAGGATAAAACTACAACCCGCAGCATAAGCCGGCGCGACTTTTCGGGTGATCATGGCAAGGGGGAAATTCCACGGTGTAATGCCAAATACCACGCCTACTCCCTGCTTAATGACAGTCAGCTGTTGAGTTGGACTATTAGCAGGAATAACTTCGCCATAACTTCGCAGCGCTTCATCTGCAAACCATTTTACAAAACCCGCTGCGTAATCAACTTCGGCTAAAGATTCTTTTAAGACCTTGCCTTGTTCAAGGGTGACAAGTTCAGCCAATGCCTGCTTATGCTCTAAGATCAGACTATGCCATTTTAATAACACATCGCTACGCTGTTTAGCCGTTGTTGATTTTAGCGCTTCAAAACATGTAATGGCAGCATCTAATGCCTGCTCACAGCCTGCCATATCAACCGATGAAAGTGTTTCAATCAACTGCTCGTTAGATGGGTTATTTACGGTGAAAATATCGCTACCTTGATACGATTTGCCATTAATAAGTGAGCTATTTAAAGTTTTATGCCAATACATGCTTTGTCTCCTTAAACAAAAAACCCGTAGTAAATACTACGGGTTTTTTATCTTCAAAATCTATTATACCAACCCTCAATAATACTCAATCATTTTGAGGGACTAAAAATGACGCTATCTTCGTTAAAAATTTCTTATTTAGAACAACTAAATAGCAAAATTTTTGCCTTGCTAACGAACAGTTTTACTTGCCTCAAAATAGATCGCTTAATTAGGAGGATTGGTATTAGTGATCTTCATTCACAATGTTCAGGTTGTATTTTGGAATTTCTACAACTAAATCTTCATCGTTAATAATTGCCTGACAACCTAGACGAGATTCTGGCTCTAAACCCCATGCTTTATCTAGCATATCATCTTCTAACTCGTCACTTTCTTCTAACGAGTCAAAACCTTCACGGATCACCACGTGACAGGTTGTACACGCGCATGATTTCTCACAGGCATGAGGAATTGAAATACCATTTTTTAAAGCGACATCCAGTACAGTTTGACCTGTTTTTGCTTCAATTGCCGCGCCTTCTGGGCAAAGCTCTTCATGGGGTAAGAAAATAATCTGTGGCATTACTTATACCTCGTCTACAGACTGCCCAGTAAGGGCTTGTTTAATTGACATATCCATACGGCGCGAAGCAAATTCACTACTTGCCGCATCTACAGCTTCAATAGCTGTTTTAATTTCATCTGGTGATGTCGCTGTTTCACGTAAATCAGCCAGCTTTTGCATTTCACTACGAAGTGCAGCTAATTCGTCATTATTTAATAGTTGACTGTCTGTTGATAGAGAAGCCTCTAATGCTTCTAATACGCGAAGCGCTTCAACTTGTTGCTCTTTCAACATACGCGCTTGCATATCTTCTTTGGCATTGCTCATTGAATCTTTAAGCATTTGTGCAACTTGATCGTCAGACAAACCAAATGACGGCTTAACTTGGATCTCTGCTTGCACGCCCGTTGATTTCTCCATTGCAGAAACGCTCAACAGACCATCTGCATCTACTTTAAAGGTGACGCGAATATGCGCTGCACCAGCTGCCATTGCTGGAATACCTTTTAAGCTAAATTTAGCAAGTGAACGACAATCATCTACCAGCTCACGCTCGCCTTGCAATACATGTAATGACATGGCCGTTTGACCATCTTTGAACGTGGTAAACTCTTGCGCACGTGCTACTGGAATCGTGGTGTTACGCGGGATGATTTTCTCAACCAATCCGCCCATGGTTTCTAGACCTAGAGATAGTGGCAATACATCTAACAATAACATGTCTGAATCTGGCTTGTTACCGACTAAAATATCTGCCTGGATCGCAGCACCGATTGCAACCACGCGATCTGGGTCAATAGAAGTCAGTGGCTTTTTATCAAAGAAAACTTCAACTTGCTCGCGGATAACTGGCATACGGGTTGAACCACCAACCATAACAACTTGCAAGATTTCTTCATGCGATACATCAGCATCTTTTACAGCACGGCGACAAGCACGTAATGTCTTTTTCACTAACGGCATCACCATTTCAGCAAACTGAGTGCGTGTTACTGTCACAGTGTGAGCTGTACCACGTAGCTCTAAACCAACATTAACGGTTTCGTAGCTTGATAGCGCTTCTTTACAGGCTTTAGCTTTATTGATGAATAAACGCAGCTCTGAATTATTTAAGTCATTAATTTGCGTTTGTTCTTTAAAATGTGCGACAAGTGCAGAGTCAAAATCGTCACCGCCAAGGCTTGAGTCACCGCCCGTTGCTAATACTTCGAATACACCTTGATTTAAACGTAAGATAGAGATATCAAATGTACCGCCACCTAAATCGTAAACGGCGATCACGCCTTCTTGACCTGAATCTAGGCCATAAGCAACGGCAGCAGCTGTTGGTTCATTCAATAAACGCAGAACATTTAGACCGGCAAGTTCTGCAGCATCTTTGGTGCTTTGACGCTGTGCATCATCAAAGTATGCTGGTACAGTGATCACTGCACCTTTAATGTCTTCACCTGCAAAGCTGGCTGTTGCACGATCTTTAAGTGATTTTAAAATCTCTGCTGATGCTTGTACTGGATTGATTGCACCCACTACAGTATTAATGGCTAAGCTGCCATTATTTTCCACGAACTCATAAGGCAGTTGCCCATAACTTTGTTCAATCTCAGCTTGAGACTTTCCTAAGAAGCGCTTTACTGAAATTAACGTATTAGTCGGGTCTTCTGCTGATGCCGCAGCGGCAGCTTGACCTACCGTGATCTTATCTGCTTCGTAGCGAACTACTGATGGCAACATCGCTGAGCCATCAAAATCAGTCAGGGTTTTGGCTTCGCCACTTTGTACCGTCGCAACCAAAGAGTTTGTGGTACCAAGGTCAATGCCAATAGCTAGCTTATGTTCATGAGGTGCCGCGCTCTGCCCCGGCTCAGCAATTTGCAATAGTGCCATAGTGCTCTACGTTTTTAGGTTCGTTTGTAAACCAATTTGGTTTAGTCGAATAAACTGTCTTCTATGCGTGCTAATTCATCACGCAATTTGTATACAAATTTTAGTTTTCGAATGTTATCAGCTGCAGCGTCTAACTGTGCATCGTCATCACTGCTTAATTGTGATGAGAGCTGTGCTGAATATTGTTTATCAAGTAGCTTAATTTCTTGTTCAAAATCTTCGATAGCTGCTTCAGGATCGTTACTCTGCGGAAGATCTTCTAGCGCTTCTCGCAGTTCCATTTGCTGCATTAAAAACATCGGATCTTGTAAAGTCTGCTGCTCAGCGCGAATGTCTTTGCCTTTTTCGCTCAACATATACTCAGCGCGTTTCACTGGGTGTTTTAACACTGCTAATGCATCGTTGATCTCTGCAGCTTTTTGCACAGCCAACAGTTTTTCACGTTCACTTTTTCCAGCATATCGGTCTGGGTGAACAATGCGTTGTAATTCTAAATAGCGGGTATTAATGGCATTTAGATCAACATCGTATGAAACGGGAATATCAAACAATTCAAAGTAATGCATTAGGTTAACTCATTCAAAAGCGCTAAAATTATTATGCTAAATGATATTATACAACAAAGCCCTACCAAGGCAGGGCTTTGTTAACAACAGCAAGGTCAGTTACACTGTAAAACTTTCGCCGCAGCCACATTCGTCTTTTTGATTCGGGTTGGTAAACTTAAACCCTTCGTTTAGACCTTCTTTCGTATAATCAAGCTCTGTACCGTCAAGGTAAACCATGCTTTTCGCATCAATGATGACTTTAACACCATTATGCTCATACACTTCATCACCTTCGTCTAACTCGTCTACGAACTCTAATACGTAAGCTAAGCCTGAACAGCCAGTCGTTTTAATACCTAAACGAAGACCGATGCCTTTGCCACGATTAGCTAAGAATGTCTGAACGCGATTAGCTGCCGCGTCAGTTAATGTTACTGCCATGCCGCTCTCTCTTATTTAGCTTGTTTGCTTTTGTAATCTGCAATTGCAGCTTGAATCGCATCTTCAGCTAGAATTGAGCAGTGAATTTTTACCGGTGGTAATTCTAGCTCAGCAGAAATATCTGTGTTTTTGATTTCAGAAGCTTCATCTAGTGTTTTACCTTTCACCCACTCTGTTACCAGTGAAGATGATGCAATAGCACTACCACAACCATAAGTTTTGAACTTAGCATCTTCAATAACGCCTTCTTCAGACACTTTGATCTGCAGCTTCATCACGTCACCACATGCAGGTGCACCCACCATGCCTGTTGCAACGCTTGGATCGTTTTTATCTAGAGCACCTACGTTTCTTGGGTTCTCTACGTGATCAATTACTTTATCACTGTACGCCATAATTCTTTCCTCGCTACCCGCTATAAACTTGCTACACGTTAAATTAGTGGTGAGTCCACTCAACGCTATCTAAATCAATACCTTCTTGGTGCATCTCCCAAAGTGGAGACATTTCACGAAGACGGCCAATTGAGTTTTTAAGTAACTCAACAGTGTAATCAATCTCTTCTTCAGTCGTGAATCGACCGATGCTGAAACGAATTGAGCTATGTGCTAGCTCGTCATTACGACCTAGCGCACGTAATACATACGAAGGCTCAAGACTTGCTGAAGTACATGCAGAACCAGAAGAAACCGCGATGTCTTTTACAGCCATTAGTAATGACTCACCTTCAACAAAGTTGAAGCTGATGTTTGAAATGCCTGGTACTGATTGCTCAATCGCACCGTTGAAATACACTTCATCCATGCTCATCAAGCCATCAATTAAACGCTTACGAAGCGTGCTGATGTGCGCATGGTCTTTTTCGAAATCTTGCTTAGCAATGCGGAAAGCAGTACCCATACCAACAATTTGGTGAGTCGCTAAAGTACCAGAGCGCATACCACGTTCATGACCACCACCGTGCATTTGTGCTTCAAGACGAGCACGTGGCTTACGACGAACATAAAGTGCACCAATGCCTTTAGGACCATAGATTTTATGCGCAGAGAAAGACATGAAATCAACTTTTAGTTCTTGTAAGTCGATTTTTACTTTACCTGCGCTTTGTGCTGCATCTACGTGGAACATGATCTTGCGCTCACGACACATCTCACCGATGGTCGTAATATCTTGAATAACACCTAGCTCATTGTTCACGTGCATCACGCTCACAAGTACTGTGTCATCACGCATTGCTGCTTCTAATTTTTTAAGGTCAAGTAAACCGTTTTCTTCAACTTCTAAGTAAGTTGCTTCAAAACCTTGACGCTCTAGCTCACGGAATGTATCTAAAACGGCTTTGTGCTCAGTTTTAACCGTGATGATGTGCTTGCCTTTCTTCTTGTTGAAGTTAGCTGCGCCTTTGATTGCTAGGTTATTTGATTCTGTCGCGCCTGAAGTGAAAACAATTTCACGCGGATCTGCATTAATTAAATCAGCGATATCGTTACGCGCTTGGTCCACTAGCTCTTCGGCCTGCCAACCAAAACGGTGTGAACGTGATGCTGGGTTACCAAAATTGCCATCCATAGTCAGACATTGCATCATTTCATCTGCAACGCGCTGATCAACCGGGGTGGTTGCTGCATAATCTAGGTATATCGGTAATTTCATTGGTTTCTCCGCTTGACGCCAACTTAAAGTTGACAGCTCACTTGAATGTTATCTAGTTGCTTTATGGCAGTTTTAACAGCGCTATCTTGACGAGAAGCAACTGACTGCACATCAGATTTGGCGACTAACTCAGCTAGGGAAATATTATTTAAAAACTCAGCAATACGCTCACTTAGATCAGACCATAGTGTGTGAGTTAAACAACGCATGCCGTTTTGACAACCGCCGCCTTCACCGTGACAACGGGTTGCATCAACTGACTCGTCGACTGCATTAATCACATCACCTACAGAGATAGTTTGCGAATCTCGGCCAAGTAAATAGCCGCCGCCCGGTCCACGCACAGAGCTCACTAAGCCATGTTTACGTAAACGAGCAAATAATTGTTCTAGGTAAGATAATGATATTTCTTGTCTTTCAGAAATATCAGCTAAAGGAACAGGGCCAACATCGGCGTGCAAAGCAACATCGAGCATCGCTGTGACTGCGTATCTGCCTTTAGATGTTAGTTTCATTATTGCCCCCTCAGCGTTTTATCAGGTGGTGAATTTTAATTACCTGACTAGGATAGTCAAGTATTACTCACTACACTTACCACTAAAGTAACAAGTGCAATACCTGAGTAATTTACTCAAGTACTGCTCATTGTAATTACCCGACTAAATTAGTCAAGTATTAAACAAAAAATAATCAGGGGTTATTTATTGCCTGTCGACTTGTTAATTGAAGTCAAAATACCGCGTAAAATATTGAGCTCTTGATCTTCTGGGCGGGCGCGATTAAACAAACGCTTAAGCTTGGTCATTACCATGCCTGGATGCTGCTTGATGATGAAGCCGGTTTCTTTCAATGTGCTTTCTAAGTGCTCGTAGAAAAGCTCCATTTGCTGCGAGCTTGGGTAAACTGTGTCGTCTTCTTCTACTAGCTTGTCTTGCTTATCTAAAAACGCCATACGCGTTTCGTAGGTAAGGGTTTGGACAGCCATCGCAAGGTTTAATGAACTATATTCAGGATTTGCAGGAATACATACGTGGTAGTTACAAAGTTGCAGTTCTTCATTAGTCAAGCCACTGTTTTCACGACCGAAAACTAAAGCTACAGGGCCGCTTTCAGATCCATCAACCAATTTTTGAGCACACTCTCTTGGCTCTACCATTGGCCAAGATAAGGTACGTGAACGCGCACTTGTACCAATTGTTAGTGAACAGTCAGCAATGGCTTCTTCTAACTTGCTCACCGTCACGCTATTACCTAATACGTCAGTTGCACCAGCTGCAAGGGCACTGGCGTGGCTATCCACCTCACAAGCCGGGTCAACTAAATATAGTTTTGATAACCCCATGGTTTTCATTGCTCGTGCAACTGAACCAATATTGCCAGAATGAGAGGTGTTAACTAACACAATACGAATATCTTCTAATGCCATTTCACTAAGCCTTTACGACGAAAATTGATAATTGGCTAAGTTTACCACAGCCTTTTTCTGCCACTCAAAAATCTTCGTTTATATTTTTTAATAGCAATTTCAACGCGGTCAAAAAAACAACAATTTTATTTTGTTTTTTGGGTTTACTTTAAGGCAAAAATCGCTAGAATACGCCGTCCTGTGTTTACTGCATTGTCAGTAGGCAACGAATTTATACTGTTCTTTTACAACCCAAAGGTAATGCTATGCATCCAATGTTAAACATTGCGGTACGCGCTGCGCGTAATGCAGCTAAAGTGATCTTACGTGCAAGTGAAGATTTATCACGTGTTGAAGCCCAACAAAAAGGCAGCAACGATATTGTTACTAACGTAGATAAAGAAGCGGAAGCTATCATCCGTGAAACGATTTTAAAAGCGTACCCAGAGCACTCAATCGTGGGTGAAGAGCTAGGTGTTACCGAGGGTAAAGATGCTGACTACCAGTGGATCATCGATCCATTAGATGGCACAACAAACTTCATCAAAGGCATTCCTCATTATGCCATCTCAATCGCACTTAAAGTAAAAGGTCGTTTAGACCAAGCAGTTATCTATGATCCTGTACGTAGTGAGCTATTCACTGCTTCTCGTGGTCAAGGCGCACAGCTAAACAGCACGCGTCTTCGTGTTGCTAAAAACAACGAAATCGCAGGTACTGTGCTAGCGACTGGTTTCCCATTTAAGCAAAAGCACCACATTGATGCATATACTGATGCATTTAAAGCGCTATTTGTTCACACAGCTGATATTCGTCGTGCAGGCTCTGCAGCACTAGATATGGCTTATGTTGCAGCTGGTCGTATTGATGGTTTCTTCGAAATCGGTCTTAAGCCTTGGGACACAGCTGCTGGTGAGTTACTTATCAAAGAAGCTGGCGGCATGATCACTGATTTTGCAGGCGGTACTAACTACACGAAGAGCGGTAACATCGTGTGTGGTTCACCTAAGCTTTGCCAACAGATCGTAAAAGAAATTCGCCCAACATTAACTGAGTCATTACTAAAGTAATTACGAGTGTATTGGGTTTAAAAAAGGAGCCACCGGCTCCTTTTTTGTTTTGTCGAAAGTAATTTATTCGGCATTAAAATACGGGTTCTTCAACCTGATAGCCTTATCAGGCTGATACATAGATAACCGCGCTAGATCTTTTTCAAAATAACGCGAAAATAACGCATCAAATTCACCGCTATTTTTTAACTTATTCAATCCACGCTTTAGGTCATCTGCCAATTGTGGCTTTGCTTTATTTACGAAGAAATAAAATGCTGTGGGATATTCCAAATATACATTCGGCAATAACACAAATTTATCCGGGCTTTCTTCAAGTTCAGAGTTCACTTCAATGAAAGAACGAGGAAAGTAGTCCACTCTACCGGCAGCTAATAATTTAAACATAGCTTGATAATTAGAGAGTGGTTTTATCGGCAGGTTGTGAAAGGCCAATATTTTAGTATCTGGCCAGTCATGCCCCTGTACTGCGGTAAATGCTTTTAATTGTTCAATACTGTTAAGTTCCGCGAACTGCGCAAGACGTTCTTTTTTCACCATGATCGCCCGCTTACCTATGTACCCTTTAAATAAAGGCACAGGAATGGCTATTGCGATTTGCTCACGATCAGGGCTGGTCATACTCCAATGCAAGTCAACTTTTCCTGACGAGAGTGCCATCAAAGTACGCTGTTGATGAGGGTGAACAGTGACATGCTTGTAGTCGTAAGTGGCGTCTGCAGCTTTTAACGCTTTATCGAGCAACTCATAAAGGTAATGATCTCGCTCATAAAGCTTTCTTGGCTCTTTCGCGACTTTTATCGTCTCAGCTTCCACAGCTTGAAGCTGAAAAGCAGAACAAACACTTATAATAATAAAAAAGTTGATGAGTCTCTGCATATAATGGGCCTCCACTCATTTTATTCTAAGCTACCCAAAATAGAGCCATGACTCAAGTATTTCTGATTAAGAAACAATCGCCACTGTTGGTCGACGCTTATTTGCCACGAATAAATAGCTGTTGCGATAACGTTTGGCTTCCTTCTTGGCATCAGTTGCAAGCGCCGCTACCTGATGACTGTTATGACAGCTATCAACATGCGGTGACACCAGACCAATTGACAGTGTAAGCAAAGGCACAAATTGCTGCTGCCCTTCTCGGTTTGTAGCCCAATAACCCCCAGCTTTGGCATGCTCAGCGGTAAAATAGCTTTTAGACTTCAACTCAAACTCATTAATGATTTCTCTGCAAAGTGGTTCGGCATCATCGCCATCAAACACCACCATGAAATCATCACCACCAATATGTCCAACAAACCCAGAAAAGCCTGCACAACATTCACTTATCACATCAGCCAGGAGCTTTATCACTCCATCGCCACTGGCATAACCATACAAGTCATTAAACTGCTTGAAGTGATTTAAATCGATATATGCCAAGGTGAAGTCTTGTTTATTTAACAGTCGCTGTTCTATGGCTTCGTTAATTGCGACATTACCAGGCAACATAGTGAGAGGGTTTGCATGCTGTGCATTACGAATTTTTTCTTCGGTAATGTGTTTTAAAATCGCTCTAAGTGGTACCAAACCTAAATACTTCCCACCTTGCGTTACCACAATGTGGCGACGAATATCAAAGTCTTGCTCCGTAATTAACTGACTCACTTCATCTAGTTGAGTTTGCTCATCAACAATTAAGGGCTGTTTGTCCATGAGAGAAGCCAAAGGCTTTTTAGCATATAAAGCATGACCATAAGGTGCTGCAAAAACTTCTGTTAATTGATCACGGTGAAGCAAGCCCATAGGTATTTGCTGCTCATCAACGACAGCGAGACTCATCAACTGCTTATCTTTTTCAAACACACGATGTACGTCTTGGCACAATACACCATTTAATACCGCTGGGGTGACATGCGTTAATTCGCCAATTGCTTTAACTAAACCTCGATGCATCACATTTCCTTGTGCTTGGCTCGACTCTTTTAGGGTATTTGGATAGGCATTCAATGGAACATGTGCGGGTCGTGCTATTAAAAAACCTTGCGCATTGGTAATTCCCAACTGCGTTATTAAAGCTAATTCTTCAGCGCGTTCAATACCCTCAGCTATGACAGCTGTACGCGTTGCTTTGGCAAGTTCAATAATTGACTTTAAAAACTCTCGCTTAACCAAGCTTTGATCGCAATGATCAATAAAGTAGCGATCGATCTTTACAAAATCAGGCTGTAACTCTGACCACTGTTTTAACCCTGAATAACCCGCCCCTAAATCATCAATGGCAATATTAAAGCCTAATTTTCGATAATGGCCGATAGTTTTAAGCAATAAGAAGCCATCATCTACTTTATCTTGCTCTGTCACTTCAATTACAACTTGGTTGGCTTGTAACCCATATTGCTGAATAAGTTGCAAAGTTTCACCTCTAGGGTGGTTTGGGTCTAGCAAGGTATTCGGACTAACATTTAGAAATAACTTGCCTGATAGGTTCAATTCAGCAAAACGCTCAATCGCTTTTTCACGGCATAACAGTTCTAATTCAGAGAGCTTATTAAAACGCTGTGCTGCTGCAAATAAGGCATTTGGTGATTCTAATTCAGATCCTTTAGGGCCACGACTCAATGCTTCAAAGCCCAAAATAGTTTGTCGCGCAACATCACAAATTGGCTGAAATAAAGGCTCAACCAAGTGTTCGTCTAAAATTGTTTGTAAACCCTGCGCGTCAATTTTAAACGCCTCTATGCGACCATTCTCCACTGCAGATCACCAAAACAGAAACAGTATCTGATCAGTTTACAACCACTGTATGACAATTTTATTGCGCTCGAAATCTGTTCTAGCCAATTAAACTTTCAGGGTTTAATATATGCTTTTAGAAACCAAATCACGTTTCAAGCCACAGATTTAATTATGACATCACAAACTCGCGGTAATTTATTTATTCTTTCAGCGCCTTCTGGTGCTGGCAAATCAAGCCTGATCAAAGCACTGTTAGAAAAACATGCTGATATTAAAGTGTCAGTTTCTCACACTACTCGCGGCCCTCGCCCAGGTGAAAACAATGGTGAACACTACCACTTTGTCAGTGTAGATGAATTCAAAGCCTTGATTGATCAGGGTGACTTTTTTGAATGGGCGCAAGTTTTCGAAAACTACTATGGCACTTCAAAAGCAGCGATAGAATCTCAACTTGAGCAAGGCATTGATGTGTTTTTAGATATTGATTGGCAAGGTGCGCGTCAAGTTCGTGAATTAATGCCATCAGTAAAAACGATCTTTATTTTACCGCCGTCGCAAGCCGAGCTTGAAAATCGCTTAAATAACCGTGGACAAGATTCTCAAGAAGTGATTGCTGGCCGCATGGCGGAAGCAAAATCTGAAAGCTCGCACTATGATGAGTTCGATTATGTATTGATAAATGATGATTTTGATACAGCTCTAATGCAACTTGAGCATATTGTTATGGCTGCTCGCCTTGAACTGGATGCACAAAAACACCGTCATCAAAGTTTAATCGCTGAGTTATTGGCTTAATCTCTCTCATTTTAACAAGATAAATTTTTAACCACCTATTGGAGAATTGGTTTGCATCAAGTAAACTTACCAATTCGACATGAATAACTTTGGAGTGCTTCGATGGCTCGCGTAACTGTAGAAGATGCAGTAGATAAAATTGGTAACCGTTTTGACTTAATCCTAGTAGCGGCGCGTCGCGCTCGTCAGATCTCTGTAGGTGGTAAAGATCCTATGGTTGATGCTGAAAACGATAAGCCAACTGTAATCGCTCTACGTGAGATCGAACAAGGACTTGTGAACAACTCGTCTCTTGATATGATCGATCGTGAAGAGCAACAAAACCAAGAAGCTGCAGAGCTTGCTGCGGTTGCTGCAATTGTTGGCGGTAACAGCTAAACCCCCTGCACTTCATACTCGAAGCCAGCTTTAACGCTGGCTTTGTTGTTTCTAGTGGTCAATAACAAAATATTAGCCTGAACTTTGGTTAAGAGATTTACTAAAGCTTTAATATTGAATTGATAAATACCTTTAATCTGCAGACGGAGACTTTTAAGGATAACGCCGCTCACGCGTCCTGCTATCGCCAAGGTACCTACATCCATGTAGGCAAGGCGAATTTGCGCGTCAATAGCGGGCCTATTGCAAGTGAATTCAACGCTGTTAGCGTTGAAAGTAGCCTCTGGAGATAGATTTATTACCCATAGTTCAGGTTAATTACCTTCCGTAGACATAAAAGTCACAGCTAGCCATTGGTTTCTCTGATAATTCATCGTATATTCATAGCATAATATTACTTCACTGGAACATTGGAGTGTGAATGTATCTTTTTGAAGGCCTGAAGCAAAAGATCTCAGAATACCTTTCCCCCGCTGACGTAGAACTGGTTCAAAAAGCCTACGTGGTGGCGCGTGAAGCCCATGAAGGGCAAACTCGCTCTAGTGGCGAGCCGTATATCACTCACCCAGTTGAAGTGACTCAAATTCTCGCCAGCATGCGTTTAGACCATGAAACCCTCATGGCGGCACTCATGCATGACGTGATTGAAGACACCGACTTCAGCAAGCAAGATCTTGCAGAGATTTTTGGTAATACAGTCGCGGAGCTTGTTGAGGGTGTAAGTAAGTTAGATAAACTCAGCTTTAAAGATAAAAAAGAATTCCAAGCTGAAAACTATCGCAAAATGATCATGGCGATGACGCAAGATATCCGCGTTATTTTGATTAAGCTTGCCGACAGAACCCACAACATGCGTACACTTGGCGCACTTCGCCCTGATAAGCGTCGTCGTATTGCCCGTGAAACGCTAGAAATCTTTGCGCCTATTGCAAATCGTCTTGGTATTCATGACATTAAAAATGAATTAGAAGACCTAGGTTTTCAAGCGCTTTACCCAATGCGTCATCGCGCTCTAAAATCAGAAGTCGCAAAAGCTCGCGGTAACCGTAAAGAAGTGATCAGCAATATTCAAAACGAAATCAAATCTCGTCTTGAAGAAGCTGGTATTGAAGCGAATGTCAGCGGCCGTGAAAAGCACCTATACAGCATTTACAAAAAAATGCTCAACAAAGAATTGATGTTCAACGAAGTCATGGACATTTATGCTTTCCGTATTGCTGTTGATAACCTAGATACTTGTTATCGTGTACTCGGTGTGGCTCATAACTTATATAAGCCAATCGAAACACGTTTCAAAGATTATATTGCCGTACCAAAAACCAACGGTTACCAGTCACTACATACTTCACTTGTTGGCCCACATGGTATTCCTGTCGAGATCCAAATTCGTACCAACGATATGGATCAAATGGCTGACAAAGGGGTTGCTGCGCATTGGATGTATAAAAAGGCCGGTGACAGTGCTGGCCATACGGCACAGCAACGCGCTCGTCAGTGGATGCAGAGCCTACTTGAATTACAACAAAGTGCTGGTTCATCGTTTGAGTTCGTTGAAAACGTTAAAACTGAACTATTCCCAGAAGAAATCTATGTCTTTACACCAGATGGTCGCATTGTAGAGCTCCCTATGGGTGCAACTGCCGTCGACTTCGCTTATGCGGTACACACTGATGTCGGTAACACTTGTGTAGGTGCACGAGTAAATCGTAAACCTTATCCGCTCAGTAAAGCACTCGATACCGGTCAAACCGTAGAAGTGATTACCAGCTCTGGTGCTCACCCTAACGCTACTTGGTTAAACTTCATTGTTACAGGTAAAGCGCGCTTAGGTGTTCGCAACTATCTGAAGAGCCAACGCGAAGAAGAAGCGCTCGAACTAGGCCGTCGTTTACTCGATTCTGCCCTTGGCGAATATCAATTAAGTGATATTTCGCAAGAACAAATTGACCGTGTACTAGCAGAACACAAACTTTCAACCATTCTCGAACTACTGGTTGAGATTGGCTGTGGCAACATCATGAGTGTACTGATTGCTAAGCGCTTATTGCAAAATGATGACCTTGACGAAGATGATGGCAGTATTGAACACTTAGCTAAAAAGGCAAAAGCAGCGATCATTGGTACTGAAGGCATGCTAGTTAACTACATGAAATGCTGTCGTCCAGTGCCAGGTGATGCCATCACTGCTTATGTGAGCCAAGGTAAGGGCCTAAACGTTCACCGCCAAGAGTGTAAAAACATTAAAGGTTGGGAAAGCGAGCGTTCGAAATATTTCGTCGTAAAATGGGATGACAACCCAGAAAAAGAATATATTGCAGGTCTTAGAGTTGAAATCATCAACCACCAAGGTACGCTTGCAAAATTAACCAGTGTAGTGGCAAGTACCAACGCAAATATCGTCGAAATTGCCACTGACGAAAAAGAAAGTAACTTATATATCATTGATTTAGGTATCACGGTTAAAGACCGTGTTCACGTCGCGGATGTGATGCGTAAGATCAGGGTGATGCCTGACGTTCAACGTGTATACCGTAAAAAGTAGGATTATTATGAACAAAGCAATTATTTCAACAGACAATGCACCTGCAGCGATCGGCACATACAGTCAGGCGGTTAAAGTAGGCACTGCTGTATACTTGTCTGGCCAGATCCCATTAGTGCCTGAAACGATGGAAGTGATCTCTGAAGACTTTGCAGAGCAAACGCAACAGGTGTTTAAAAACCTAACTGCAGTGTGTGAAGCAGCAGGCGGTCGCTTACAAGATATGGTTAAGGTAAATATCTTCCTGACTGATTTAAGCAACTTCGCAACAGTCAATGAGATCATGAGCCAACACTTCTCAACGCCATACCCTGCACGTGCAGCTATCGGTGTAAGAGAATTACCGAAAGGTGTGCAAATTGAAATTGACGGCATCATGGAATTGCCTTCAACAAACTAATTGATGAAAGTTGTAATCAAAAAAGCCAGTCATTGACTGGCTTTTTTATTTTTTAAGTACCGTTAGAGGTTAAAACTGAACAGTTGCACCTACGTATAACTGACGCCCTAAAGGCACATAACCTAGTAATTCTCCACTTTTCGCAAAACCTGAGCCCGCCGTGAAGTAAGACTTATCAGTTAAGTTCTCAACTCGAGCATTGAGCTCCAATGCATCAAATAACGCATAATTAGCTGCTAAATTAAATACAGTATAAGATGGTAAAGTTGTGTTGTAGAAAGAAATTGATGGTCTATCCGAACGATATTGCATACTCGCATTAACGTTTAACTTTTCCCATGACTTTGAAATTGTGTAGTTAAATGACTTACTTGGACGACGAGGAAGATCTGTGCCTTTCGTATCGTCTTTAGCATCTAAGAAGGTTAAGTTTACGTTGTGATCGAAACCATATGTCGAAGTAGTTAAGCTCAGCTCAGCACCTTTCATGGTTGCACTGTCAACATTGTAAGGAATATATTTGCCAGTATCAGCATCATATTGATTAGAAATTAGGTTATCAATTTGATTGCTAAAAATTGCAAATTCATAACGAACAGAATCCGTTGTGACACTCAGACCTAGCTCATTGTTGGTTGCTTCTTCTGGTTTAATATTTAGGTTTGGTAGATACCAAGGGCTGTCTTTCACAAAAGCATTAGTTAAAGAAGGCGCTCTAAATGCAGTACCGTGGTTGAAATGCACGCTCACATACTTGTTCGCTTTGATACCAAAAGCACTGCTATAGGTGTTTGCTCGACCATGAAAATCGTAGTCATCAGAACGCGTAACTAAGCTTGCTAAAAACTTGCCATCATCATAAAAACCACCGACAAAAACAGCTTGGTTATCACGAGACGTTTCAGAGAAAGAAGCACTAGAGCCGCTTAAATCTTCATCTAACAGATTCGCACCGGCTGTTAATTGCACCTCATCGTTAAGAGCATATAAAGTGCGATACTCTAATTCTGTTCGTTCTGTACTGTAAACATCCTCAGTAGCGGTGCCCGTTTGTGTATTTTCTTCTTGCGAAAGACTGAGTGCAGCAGTGTGGGTAAATTCTGCTGTTTTCTTTTCCCAGCCTAACTTACTCGTAAAGTTTTCGAAGTTATACGCATCGTTGCCCCAAGCATTATCATAATCAGCTTGACCGCTGCTGAACTGACCAATGACGTTAAATACACCAAACTGATCAGCATCGTAGTTTAAATTAACGCCTAAGTTGCGGTTTAGGTAGCCATCCTGATCATGATCTTTTCCGATTGCAGCTTCTGGATCTTTGGCAATTACGTCATAACCATCAGTGCGCTCAAAACCGAAGTTAACGCTCACATCTAAGTTATCACGACTAAATTTAGTCGTACCTTGTAGATTAAAATAGTTATGCGCACCCGTTGTCACGTTTACTTGATGCTGTTGAGCCTCACGCGTAATAATGTTGATCACACCAGCAATGGCATCAGAGCCATAAATTGCAGCGCGAGCGCCTTTAACTACTTCAATACGCTCAATACTATTTACAGGAATGTTAGTAAAAGACACATCGCCAGAGTTCGCATCGCTAATACGCACACCATCAACTAATACAAGTGTATGTTTGGTGGCTGCACCACGAACAAAAACACTCACTTTTTGCCCGTAGCCACCATTACGAACAATATCGACACCTGACAATGTATTTAATAGAGACGGAAGATCTCTGACATTTGATTGCTCAATTTGAGCTCTATCAATAACACTCACTGTCGCAAGTGCGCTATCAATAGATTGAGAGAATTTATTCGCGGTAACCGTGATACGTTCGATAGGTTGAGCCTGCTCAGCAGACACAGAAAAAGACAGTGCAGCAGCAACGGCAGCACCAAGCAAAGATTTTTTAAGCATAATAATTCCAAACTTGCGCCCACCGCACAAGTAACAAAAAGTAAATTAGCTCAAGGCCGGTCTCCGGACTTTGTATTAATCATGAAAGATTAAGACATCACCGTTGCGGGGGCAGTGTTGGACTACATACTTTCCCGTGTATATTCACCAACTTCCCGATTATCTCGATTTCATTCAATTAGGTATCTTGGTGTCACTCACCACAAATCAAGCACCTTGAAAAGAGGCGCTATTGTGCACAAATATTATAAAAAAGGCAATGGACGTCTAGAAATCTAAAATAGCTTTTATATCCTAAAAGCTTAAAAATAAGCAACACACCAAAAACGCAAGTCTAAGTTTAACATCATGAAAATTAATAATAAGTTCTTTAAAAATCTTTGTTCGGTGAACATGCAAAAAACTAATGACGCTAACTGTTGATTATTTGAACTATTTCTGCAATTGTTGTTTGTATCTAAGAAGAGTACAGGGAAAACAATAATTGAAGAAAACAGTTCTCTTAATGACAGCGCTGTCTAGTGGTGTATTTGCCAACCAAACCGATTATGAGTTAATGCAACAATGGCTAGACTTAGAGAGCCAAAAAGGCAAACTAGAATTGAGCTGGCAAACAAATCAGCAATCATTACAAAATCAAATAAAGTTGCTAAAAGAAGAAAAAGCAGCGTTGCGTGCATTAATCAATAAAGCCAAAGACGCGCGAAGCGAAGTGGACGAAAAGCGATTTGAGCTCACTCAGCAACAGCAACAGCTTGAAGAAAATCAGCGATTGGTTAAAGCCGAGCTAAAAAACCTAATGCAATTTATTAACAGAGTCTCCCCTCTATTACCCCCTCCTATTCAAGCTCAATGGGAAGATGCTTTAACGACCATTAATAGCACACCTTACTCGAACAGCGAGCAACTTGAAAAACTGTTAATTATGTTTAAATCAGCGAATGAATTTAATCAAAGAGTTGCGCTTAATAATACCAATATGACTCTTCCTACAGCTGGTGGTGAAACACAAATGCTCGTAAGTCAGATCTATTTGGGTTTATCACAGGCTTGGTACGTTAGCCAAGATGGGAAACACTTTGGTATAGGTCGGGTAGAACAACATGGCTGGCAGTGGCACCACACGGAGCAAGCTCAGCAATTATTAGGCCTCTCTTCGCAAGAAGACCTTTTGCAATCTCTTACACAAATCAAATCTATGCTCAACAAACCCACAACTGCAGCCTTTGTGAATGCCCCTCTTGCAATAGCACCCATTGAAAAGGACTTATTATGAACACTCGGCTCACAATATTACTTCTCTTGTTGATCACTGGCTTTTCTTCTAAAGCCGCCCCTAATCCTGTCAGTAAAGAGCTCATTAACAGAATCACTGAATCTCAAAAGTCACTGCAAGCACTTGAGTCTAAGATTAACGAAGAAACCTTAAAGTATCAGGTCCAGCTAGATAAAGAACTTGCTGCGGTCAAAGCATTACGAGAACAAGCTACAACTATTCAACGAACTGCCGATGAGCAGTTGATGAGCATTGAGCAGCTCTCAGACCGGATCAATAAGTGGCGAGAACAAGATAATTACCAAAAACTGTTATTACAAACTTATTTGGAACAAGAAAACATTACTTTTGAGCATACTGGAACGGGCGATATCGCAATCAAACCTGAGATATTTCAGCAACTAAGAAATGAACTAATTGACGATCTTGCACCAAGCTGGCAACAAACCGATGTGATCAGCACAAACGGTGAGGTCAAATCCTTTAATGTCCTCAATGTTGGCCCTATACAGCTGGCATATAATTCCCAATTGCAGTCTGGTGGGTTGCTTGAAAACCCGGTGAATCAAACTCTCCCCAACCTTGTTAAAGGGATTAGCCAAAATGCTCAAGCAGCGCAATTGCAGCAACTCAATCAAACGGGCATAGGTAGTGTGACTTTTGACCCAACACTCGGTAATGCCACAAAATTACAAAATAACCAGCAAGGAATAGTTTCTCACATAAAAAAAGGCGGTGTATGGGCATTACCTATTTTATTCTTTGGCTTATTGGCACTTATCGCAGCGCTACTTAAAAGCATTCAACTCATGCGCTTACCTCGTATTAGCAAAGATTTTATTGAGCAACTCAACGCCAAAAAAACGTTATTAGAAGTGCAAATCCCATTTGATGGCGCAGAGAAAAAGCTAGTTCAAATCGCGCTCGATACACCAGTCTCAGAGCAAAGAGACGATCTAATCGTGTCTTACTTAATGCAGCATCAACATAAGGTGGAAAACTATTTAGGCGTTGTTACTACAACAGCAGCTATTGCTCCGCTTTTAGGTTTACTTGGTACCGTATCTGGCATGATAAATACCTTTATGATGATGAATACCTTTGGAACTGGAGATGCGGCAACCGTCTCGGGAGGAATATCGGAAGCTTTAGTTACAACAGAGCTGGGACTGATTGTTGCTATTCCATCACTCATTATAAGTGCGCTGTTAAATCGTAAGGCTAAAAGCTATAACGCCAAGCTTGAAGCCAATGCAATTCAGCTTAGTAAATTTGCGATGCACTAACATGACAGATATCAGCATATTCCTAAAACTACTCAACAACACCATAGTATGGACATTGATTGGCGTTGCTTTTTTTAGTTACGGTAAGCTTTTATCGTTACTGGCTTTCACAGCCTGTAATGCACAATGGGCTACACGTTGTAATTACTGGTTAAGCGCTCTAAAGACACTGCTTGCGGCCTTACCTTTATTGGGACTATTGGGCACAATCAGTGGATTGCTAAGCACCTTTAATTTCATGTCTGTCAACAACGGACTAGATATGCAAGAGATGATCAGTGGCGGGATTGCCACTGCAATGTTCACAACACAGCTAGGCTTAGTATTTGTTGTACCTGGCCTTTTGCTCCATACCGCTTTGAGAAGCAAAGTTTCTAACTGGCAGGTAAATACGCCATGCGCTCACTAATAAAACAAAAAATCTCCGAATCTAAAAGCCAAGAGATCGACTTAGCACCGCTACTTGACGTGGTCTTTATACTACTTATCTTCTTCATTGTGACCACTGTATTTGTAAAAGAAACAGGGGTAGAGGTTGATAAACCCAACGCCGTATCCAGTCAGCAGTTGCAAAAGTCAGTATTTTTAATTGCGATAACGGATACAGGTCAAGTCATGTATGCAGGCACTAATATTGGCGTTGCCGGTGTAAGGGCAACATTGATGCAAGCAAGCCGTTCGCAAACTCGTCCACTGATCATTCAAGCAGACAAAAGCGTTTCCACTGAGTTATTGGTAAAAGTCATTGATCAAGCTAAGCTCGCCGGTTTGAGCAATATTAGCCTAGCAACACAGGCGCAATAATATGGCTCCTCTGACTCATAATTCATTGAAATATGGAACGCTCGCTCTCATTCCCTGGCTGCTAAGTGCAATGATTGTTGCAGGTCTAGTTTTCAGCTTACATTTACTAAAACAGCAACCTGAGGCACCAAAAGCTGACCTCATTACCAGAAAAATAGACGTGGCTTTACCAATCCCTCCACCGCCGCCACCACCGCCAGTGAAAACTACTTCGAGCAGTAGTGAGCCGTCTCAAACCGCGCTTAACCTAGCCAGCTTAGGTGACGGACCTAGTATAAATTATGCTGATAAACCGACAATGACACTCCCAAAAGTCGAGTCACTTGAGTTACCCAACTTCACGATTGATGCAAAGATGATTCAAGAACGATTAGCCCTTGATATGCCTTTATTGGCTGTAGAAAAACTCGACCGCGTGCCACAAGTCGTCCGGCAAAAATACTTTCCGCCCCCCAAGTCTGTCAGACAAAAGGGGGTAAAACGAATCAAGACACAGGTCGAATTGATCATTGATCAATCAGGCAAGCCCTATATCAAACGTATTGTTGATCCAGTTTACCCCGAAATGGAAGAAGTGATCCGCGCTTGGGTTAGCCATGCAATCTTCAGCAAGCCAAAGAAAGATGGCAGAGCTGTACAAGCAATTTACTTTTACTCTATCAACTTCAATTACGGCAGATAATCTATGAAGAAACTAAAACAAATAATTATTGCTGCGCTACTGTCTCAAAGCCTGTGTAGCACTGTCGCATTTGCCAGCTCATCATACGCTCAATTTAAGATAGAAGTTGCACCTCCAACATTTGTATTGCCTCAATTTACCGGTCCTTACACTGAAAAAGAGGCAAACATAGCACCTGAAGAACTTGAGACAGCCGAACGCTTAAAGAGCCTGTTAGAGCAAGGTAAAAGAGAGCAAGTCCTTAAGGAGCTAGAGGCTTTTTATGAAATAGAGTTAAGCGTTGCCATGATAATGCTAAAAGCACAACTATATTTCGCGTTAGAGGATTATGATAAAGCTGAAAAAGCCTACTTATCATCATTGAGCCGTAGCCCACAACTTATTAGGGCGCATAGTGATCTTGGACAACTCTACTTACTTAAAGGGGAGTTAGAGAAAGCGAGAGAACATTTTTCTAATGCTATCTCTTATGGCTCTCAAGATGCTCTCATATATGGTCAGTTAGCATATTTAAACTTATCCCTATATGGCCCCTATTCTGCGATATCAGCTTACCAGCAAGCACTCACATTAGAACCAACCCAAGAACAGTGGCAGCAAGGGTTATTTATTGCTTTAACGCAAGCCAAAATGTACCCCGCTGCACAAGCACTTCTAAGCGAGCTTATTGCCAAGCACCCGAACGACCATAAGTTATGGCTAAATCAAGCAATACTTAAACTTGAACTGAATAATAACGTAGAAGCATTAGCATCTTTAGAAATGGCGATATTGCTCGGTAACGAACAGCAAAGTAATTACAAAATAGCAGCTCAGCTTCATATGCAACTTGATAGTTTTGATAGAGCAGTCGAACTTATTAGCTTTCATTTAAACAACTTCGACCTCGAGATGAACAGCCTCAACACCTATTTAACTTGGCTCGGTCAAAGGGGACTGTGGTCTCAAAGCCAGAAGATTCTCAGTTCGCTAGAAAGTAAATTACCAGCGATGTCAGCACCCAAGCAGAGTATTATTTACCTTCATCATGCCTTAATCGCTAAACAATTAAATAAGAAAATTCAAACTGTTGAAAGTTTTCAGCTTGCAATTGAGAAAAACCCAAATAATGGTAAGGCATTGCTTGAATATGCCAATTATCTCACATCCGACAAACAATTTACGAAAGCGGAAACCTTACTATTAAGAGCAGAAGCACTTAATGAATCGAAAAAAGAGGCCATGCTTGCAAGAGCTCAGCTCTATGTTGATTTACAAAACTATCAAGCAGCACTCAAAACACTAAAAAGCGTCGCTAATCGCTATACAGAAACCAAAGGTATATGGCAGCAAATAGCACTCATTGAAAATATTATTCAAACAAGAAAACAGCAGGAAATTTAAGGACTATTAGATGAAAAAAATAATACTATTTTTACTATTAAGCTTGCTGATAGGTTGCCAGTCAACGACAACTGAAATAGCTTGCAATGCATCAGAAACCGAGTGGTATGAATTTGGTCAACAAGCCGCAGTATCAGGAAAAAGTGTTCGTATTTTTGATTCATACAAACAACAGTGTTCAGAGCAATTAATACAGACTGCTCAAACGCACTATATTGATGGCTTTACTGATGGTTTAATGACTTATTGCACCTATGATAATGGCTTCGAAAGAGGCAAGAAAGGCCTAGAATTAAACACAATATGCCCATTAGAAATGCGCGCTGAATTCGAGAAAGGCTTCAAAATAGCTAAGAGAATCAGAGATGAAGAAATGAAACAAGCAGAACATGCTTTACGAGAAAGAGAGCGCTACATACAGCAAAGAGACAATGCGCCACCAGAAAAAAAGTAGTGGCGCGAGTAGAGTGGCGATAGGTAACTTATTGCCACTTAATCTAATTTAGTCACGGAAATTTTTAAACTGGAAAGGTTGACCTAGTTCACCAGTACGAACTAACTGCATCACTTCCTGTAAATCATCGCGCTTTTTACCCGTTACACGTACTTCTTCACCTTGAATAGAGGCTTGAACTTTGATTTTTGAGTCTTTGATAAGCTTCACGATTTTCTTCGCCATGTCTTTATCGATACCCTGCTTCAGGGCAACTTTACGTGACACATACTTACCAGAGCGCTCAATATCTTTAAGCTCAAGGCTTGAAACATCTAAGCCACGCTTTGACGCTTTCGCTGCAATGATATCGAACAACTGCATCACTTGCTGCTCAGCTTCAGCTTTCAGGTTGATCGTTTCGTTTACTAACTCAATTGATGCATCAACACCACGGAAGTCATAACGGGTCTCAAGTTCACGGTTCGCATTATCTACCGCGTTCTTCGCTTCTGTCATTTCAATCTCAGACACAATGTCAAATGATGGCATTATCTATCTCCTAATCATATTATGGCCTGATTATAACAAGCAAAAACCGACTCGGTGAATAAATTTATCTCGCCTGATAACATCTATTTACAGAGCACTTTCGTATATTCACCCACCATCCATTTTTCGGTGATATACTGGCTCTACTTTGCCTGCATAGAGATATAGGAAGTTTTGTGACTCGGCGTATTTACCAAATTTTATTACTACTCACTTTAAGTATTTGTACTGTTTTATTTGCTAAAGAGATCCAGCATTCAGGCATTCGATTTGAGCACGCTGATAAAATTGCACATTTTGGTATTTTTTTTGTACTTGCCTTTATTATGCATCATGCCATTCGCATTCCTATCTGGCTTCAGCTTTGCTTATTAACCGCTTACGGAATTGGCATTGAATACATGCAAGATACCCTGCCTCATAGGCAAGCTTCCGTTGGTGATTTTGTTGCTGATGTAGCAGGTGCGGCCAGCTACTATTTAAGTTATTTCGCATGGCGAGAATGGCGAGTTCGTAAGCATGGCTAGCATTCATGTTTTAGGTGCTGGTGCTGTTGGTTTAAGCTTTGCGTTTCATTTCAGCCAACACCATCAAATCACGCTAGTGACTCGACATAAAAAAAACAACACTTTTTATTATCAGGAAAGAGAAACCGTCACTCCGATCACTGCCAACATAGTTGATATCACAAGTTTAACCTCACAAGATCCCATCTCAATTTGCTTTATCTGCGTTAAAGCGTACCAACTCGTTGATGCTTTCAATGTCATTCAGCCTCTTCTAACGCCAGAAGCAAAGGTAATTATCAGTCACAATGGTATTACCGATTTGGCAGAGATCACGTCGCAACTCAGTAAGAATCAAAGCCTATACTTTATGAGTACCTCACGCGGAGCACTTAAAGCGTCGAGCAAAACAGTGGTTCAAACAGGTATTGGTGCTACCTATTTAGGTGCTTGTAATACCGAAGCTGAAAATAACATTGATACTTTTTATGAAGCAGTATTTGCTGAAAGTATTTCCGCCAGCGCCATTCATAACGACATTACATTGCTGCGCTGGCAAAAGCTGATGGTTAATATTGCCATTAATCCACTCACCGCTTTGCATCAAGTTCAAAATGGGCAATTACTCAAACCGAATTACGCCACACAAGTGATGAACTTATTAAATGAAGCCTGTTTTATTGCCGATAAATTAGGAATTGATATCCCATTAGCTGACGCACTCAACAGTGCGTATACCGTTATGCGACAAACTCGCAGTAATAACTCATCAATGGCACAAGATTTAAAATTAGGGCGTAAAACTGAAATTGAGGCAATCTGTGGCTATATCGTTGGTGAGGCGAAAAAACTCGGGCTGGATGCGCCTTATAACCGAACCATGCTTGAACAAATCAATCGTTTAGAACAAACAAGCTGATAGCAAAAAGCCGAGTTATACTCGGCTTTTCTGACAACTAAAATACTTGCTATGGACGGTACACTTTTACATTCATGTAGCCGTTTTCATGCAAAATAAGTGCTTGTAGCTGGCTCATTACCCCACGGGCACAATATAAGTAATATTCTTTATCTTGAGGCAGATCACCAAACTTAGTCGCTAATCTAAAGAATGGAATATGCTCTACTTCTACCCCATCAAGCTCAAGTGGATTTGCGTCCTCTTCTTCTGGCGAACGAATATCAAGTACCACTGCATTTTCAGGAAGCTCACTAACAGTTTCAGCCTCTTTAACTTCTTCTTTCGCTTCTTCTTCGATTTCGCGAATGTCTTTTACAGTCGCGTTTTTGATCACAGTATCTAAAACATCAAAGTCGAACTTGGCTTCTTCTTCCAAGATCTTAGACATTTTCGCTTTTACAGTTGGTTTCTGAGAGATAACACCGCAGTATTCAGGCATAGATTCTGCCATTTCTACTGTACCAATCTCACGTGCAATCTTGATAATGTGAGCTTTATCGTGCTGAATAAGCGGGCGTAAGATAAGTGTTTCAGTTACACGGTCGATCACACTTAAGTTAGCCAGTGTTTGACTAGATACCTGACCAACACTTTCACCTGTAATTAACGCGTGAGCATTTACTTTCTCAGCTACCGCTGCTCCTGCACGCATCATCATACGCTTAAGGATCACGCCCATTTGGCCGTTTTCTACATTTTCTAAAATCTCGGCTACCACAGGTTCAAAGTCTACCGTGATAAACTTAACCTTGTGAGTAGAGCTAAATTGCTTCCACAAATAGTGACTCACTTGTTTCACACCGATTTCATGGGCAGCACCACCAAGATTAAAGAATAAGAAGTGAGTACGCGCACCTTTACGCATCATTTGGTAGGTAGCTACACCCGAGTCAAAACCGCCTGAGATAAGAGAAAGAACATCTTCTTGCGTCGGCAGAGGGAAACCACCAATGCCGTAGTGAGTGTGGGTAACAATATAAGCTAAGTCTTTTTTGATTTCGATTTTGACTGTTACATCAGGCTTGCTCAGCTTAACTATTGCGCCTTCAACATTTTGATTAAGGCCACCACCTACATAACGCTCTACATCGCTTGAAGTAAAGTCATGGTTACCATTACGCTTCACTCGCACACAGAAGGTCTTTCCTTCGATAGTATGGCTCGCAAGCTCTAAGGTGCGCTGGTAAATATCATCAATGGTTTCAAAAGGTGTTTCTTGTACTTCGATAAATTGCACAATACCAGGTACGCGTTTTAGGTTATCAATAAACCATTCACGGGTTTGTTCATCGCTGATATCCGTTTCAACTGCAATGTTATCCCAGTTATTTTTTACGCGAACTTTTTCATCTCGACGAATTAAAATCATCTTGATGTTTTTCTCAAGTAACTTGGTAAAACGTTTACGAACAGATTTACTCTTGATCGCGATCTCAGGGTGCAGTTTTACGATAAATTTAAGCATAGAAACACTCTTTAGATGGGCGAATGCGCGCCGCGTCAGTCGGGCGCGCGATTATAGCAAATTTCTATGCGATGAGGAAATAAACAATATTGGTTGATTAGGCAATACTCGGCAAAGCCTCATCAGCCAATTGCTGATATTGCTTTTGCAGGTCGCTAATTTTCTTAAAACTCAAATCAGTACAATATGGTTTGACTAAAACCAATACTTTAACAATACCGTTATAGATATCTTGTTGCTCTAATACCCCTGTCATACGACGTGCTTTAACGTAAGGTGTCCAGAAGCTCACAGTCATCTTTAACATGTGCGCAAATTCAGATGCATCTTCATCTGTGATTTCTATTACGCCAGCACTACGTAATCCGATCACAACAGAGCGCACTTGATTAAACAAATCGGCTTGAAATTCGATGTATTGTTTTTTTAACTCACTGTCTTTCGCAAGAATTTCAGTTAAGTTGTCATAGAAGAAATGATAACGCCACATAAGTTCAAACAATGAATCTAAATATTGTGTTAACTGTTCTAATGGCTCGTGAGATGTGTCGAGTGGTTTAAAGTGCGTACTTAAATGCTCTCGATACAGAGTGAAGATATTACGGATAATGTCTTCTTTATTTTTAAAATGGTAATACAAGTTGCCGGGACTTATACCTAAGTTTGAAGCGATATGATTGGTAGTGATCGCTCGCTCTCCATGTAGGTTAAATAAGGCAATACTGGTACGAATAATTTTTTCCTTGGTATTCATATCCTGCTCTCAGACACGCTAATAATGATGAATATAATAACTAAATTCTGCTTTAATTACTTATTTGATTCTGTCATAAGACATAAATTATGTGACATTACCCAAAAAGAAAACAGTTCCATAAAAATATATCCATACTGAAAATACCATTAAAACGGCTTAGTTATAAGCAACAAGTTGCTAAGCAGACCAGTGATATTTGCTGCAAAGCTTGATAACATTACAGAAATTTTATTCTGACTAAATTGTTATGAAAGTTACCGCGCTATACCCAGGCACATTTGACCCACTCACCAATGGTCACGCAGATTTAATTAAGCGTGCAGCTAAGATGTTTGATGTCGTACTACTCGCCATTGCCAATAATCCGAGTAAAAAGCCTTGCTTTAACTTAGATGAGCGTGTTGCACTCGCTGAGCAGGTTTTGAGTGAATACAAAAACGTTAAAGTCATCGGTTTTTCTGGACTATTAGTCGATTTAGCTAAACAACAAAATGCCCAAGTATTAATTCGCGGCATTCGCGCAGTCTCGGATTTTGACTACGAGTTTCAATTGGCGAATATGAACCGCCGACTTAACCCTGATCTTGAAAGCGTATTTTTAACGCCTTCAGAAAGAAACTCATTCATCTCCTCAACGCTCGTGAAAGAAGTGGCTTTACATCATGGTGATGTAACCGAGTTTGTCGATCCTATTGTTGCCAAGGCCTTAATGGAAAAATTACACGGATGAAGTTAAAAGTATTAACCCTAGCAGTCGGCATAAGTAGCTTCTCAGCTATCTCTAGTCCATGGATAGAAGCTGAACAAGCGCAGCTTAAGCACTCTATCGACTTACTTGTCAGTCACAACTTAATTCAACGACCAGTCAATCAATACCCTTTATTATGGCGAGGTATAGTGCAAGACTTGGCTGCTGTTAATATGAATGAAGTACCTGAGTCGGCAAAGTTCGCGATTGCGCATATCAAGCATGCTTTATCTAATGCGAAGCAAAAACGCCGTTCAAGTATTCGCGCTTTCTACAACCAAGACCCAGAATTAAGAGAAGGGTTTGGCGAGCGCAAAGGCGCAAAGTCTGGTGTTCAAACGTTTGGTCAGATAATCAGTGAGGACGTTAGCGCTAAAGTGCAAGTCAACTATACGGATGATGCCATCGATGGTAAGTACATCAATCATTATGGTAGTCATGTCGCGATATTGCTAGATAACTGGTCAGCTAGTATAGAGCAATTGAACTATTGGTGGGGCCCAAGTAATGAGCAAGCTTTAATGCTTAGCAATAACGCGGCCCCTATGAAAGCGTTTAGACTAAGTAGAGCCAATACCGACTACCAAGGCCCATCATTTTTATCATTTATCGGCCCTTGGCAAGTCACTGCTATCGCAGCCAAGCAAAAGCCAACATTAGCCACAAAGAAAGAAGGTGATTTTTGGGGCGTTCGCTTATCTAGCATGCCATTATCTGGATTAGAGATTGCGTTTAGCTCAACATCAAGTGACTTTATTTATAAAGAAGATCCACAAAACCCCGAGCTTAGAAGCAAGCAGCGTCTAACAAGTTTAGATGCGAAATACTCGGACACTTTTCAAGGTTTACCTTTTGCTGTCTATGCTGAGATAGCTGGTGAAAATGACGCAGGGTTATTACCTAACAATAGCAGCTATACCCTTGGTATTGAGGGTCACCTTGCAGATATAACCTATCGAGCAAAAGGCTTTATTGAATTAAGTGATACAGAACTGAATTGCCAAGCAGAGCAAGCCAGTTTCCAATGTAATTTTGCTACATCAAATAAAGGAGCTGATTACATGCAACGCGAGCAATGGCTGGGTGCGGCCATGGGACCGCAAGCTAAAAGCGTCACTCTAGGTATTGATTATTACCGACTGGCTGGTTTCGGCGGGTATGCTAAATTAAAGCAGTTAAATTTTGATTCTTTAGACTTAGATAGAAGCTTACTCGAAGTAGGCTATCAGCAAGGCGTATTAAAAGGCTTAGGAAAGCTGGGCTTGAGTGTTTGGAAAGATAAACTACCCAAAGACTCTGAGAAACACACAGCAGTCTCAGCAAGCTGGGAAATTCAATTTTAATTAAGGGCGCGAATAAGCGCCCTTAATTTTTTTGCTCAGTTTATACCAACCTAAAAAATCTTTTTGTACAACTAAAACTAAGACCATGATGAGGTCTGAGCCATTTATCCCATAGCTAAATACAGTCCAAAACCACCAAAAGCCACTCTCCTTCAACCCCTCATGTATAAGTAAAAGATCAAGCTGTAATAAGAAAAATAAAGAAACGTTCACTCCAAGTGCAACCGTTAAATAAAAACGACACAATTCCCCCAAATTGGTTTCTATTTTTACAAAACTGTAAATAAATAGAATTGTTAGAATATCCAGCACCATATAGGGTGTATTAGGCATGTAAACTGAACGTACCTCGGAGAGCCAATATATGTAATCGAATGGCATGGGAATCGCGTATGACACAGACATAACAAGCGATAAAATCAAAATTTCATGTGCTTGCTGTTTTTTTAGAGGGTAGCTGTTTCCTCTGGAGGTTCTAACAAAGTTCACCAGCAGCACCATAAAAAAGATAAACGTTGTAGTATGTCCATATAAAAACTGCACTATTGGCTCAAAGTACAATATTTCACCAAAAAGATACAAAACTTCTATCATTTTAATTCACCAACTCTAAGCTTTTTATTTCTCCTTGCTAAAAATTGTGACTCGAACTTATGTAAAAGTAATATATCCCTATAACTCAAGAGCACCAGAATCATCACTGCATCAAAAAAATTTATACCTATCGTAAATACATCCCAAAACCACCAAGCTTTGAAAGGTTTAAAGTCTTCATACATCAGAATTAAATCGATTTGTACTAAGAGGAATAAAACAGAGTTACACGATAAACAAAAGACAATATAGCGTTTGCATAGTAATGCTTTGTTACTTTGGGTATTCATCAAAAAACATATCAGCAGAATGGTGAATATATCTAGAAAAAGATAAACAGTATAAGGGAAGTAACGCGAAGAAAAGTCGAACAAAGTAACTAAGAGTTCTATTGGTATCATTAAGGCATAAGAGATGAACATTACAACAGATAGCTTAAGCACTTCTTTTTGTTCAATTTTTTCATTTTGACTTGCATGTATATTGGATGTTCTTACATAGCTAGCCAGCATGACTAAAAAAAATAACCAAGTTACAAGGTGCTTGTATAGAAACCTGGTGAAAAGGTCCCAATCCATTTCCACCCCAAAATAGATTATCCCGTAATTATCCATAACCACCTGTTACTCATTGCGGAGTTGACATTGATTGAAAAGAAAGTGGAGCTTGAGAAAATCTTTATGTAATAACAAGACTAAAATCATCATGGCATCGAATGTATTAACCCCTACTGCAAAAACATACCAAAGCCACCATGGCTGGTAAGATTTTAATCCCTCAAAGACCAAAAATACTTCTATTTGAATAACTAGAAAAAGTAGTGAATTACACAACAAGCCTACAAGCAAATAAGTTTTGCATATCTTGCCTTGCTCAGAACGCGTATTCACACAGTTATAAATAAATAATACAGTTAAAATATCAAGTAAAAGGAAGTAAGTATTGGGGTAAAGATAAGAGATTAGCTCTTTCAAATTTACGAAGTAATCAATCACACTACCAATAAAATAAGATAAGAACATGATAGTTGATAACTGTAATGGTTCTTTTAATTTTGCTTTATCTATATTCTTGAATTGCCAGCCAGACATCCTCACAAAATTTAATAAGGTCGTCATTAAGAAGCTCCAAATGACAAAGTTGGCTAGAAAACTAGAAAAGATAGCAGAGGAAAAAAGGGTAACCACAGTAATACATAACCCGAAGTAATAAACTCTATAGAAAAAGGCGCAAAGGAACTATAAAGCCCATTTAACTGCAATTAGACAAGTTAAACTTTATTACTTATCGATACAAGCCTTTCATTACAACGAGTGCATATTATTTCAACGACAGTCTTATTGGCTAGACAGCTTGAACGGGAGAAGTAATCTCTTTTTGTATTACCCATTATGGTATATTAAGTTGAAAGTGTTTTTTGCTTCTTAGAGAAATAGATTGAGATTTTGTTTTTCAAAAATTTCATACCTAAAAAGTCTCGATCTAGTATGAGTGCTGCAACCATGATCACATCGATCGTATTAATCGCTAATGTATAGAAATACCAGAACCACCAAGGCTCAGAGTTCCAGAGTACCCGAAGATCAATATGTATAAACAAGCATAATAAAGCGTTTAATGAAAGGCCAAAAATTACATATTTAACAGCAATACAAAGTTTTTGCTTCCAAAGCTTATGGGCAAATAAAATCATACCTATAGTGACTATGTCATATACTATCCATGAGATATACATATACATTCTATCAGCAGATAAATTTATAAAATGATTACTTGTGAAGTATGACGCAGCCATTAGAAAGGAAGCTAAAAGGAGGGATATATTTTTACTAATTCCAGACACAAAAAAGAATAAGTTCAGCAAAAAAGCCAAAACCATACCTATTAGAATTATTGTATCAAAGTGTAAGCCTAAGCTTATTGAGTTAAGAATATATCCACCACGAGAGTTAGTTGAAGCAATTAATCAGCTTTTTTATCTTTTGGGCGATAATCTTTATCGACAAGACCACCACCGCGAGCACCAGTAATTTGCTCTAAAAACTTTTCAGATTTAATTACCTTACCAGAAAGCGAATTGATTTGGCTAGTGCTTTGAGCCGAACGTTGTTTTGATACTAAAGTTTTAATTACCTTTAACATAATGTTTCCTTATTTACGCTGTGAAACAGAGAGTCACAAAAGTGACGTTTAATTATTGTTAAAAGTTATTTAGCAATGATCGATCCAATATTACACGGCATTACAGTTAACTTGCTTAAATGCTGATTTTATGTTCACAAGCAACAAAAAAGCACCAATTTGATATCAAAGTGGTGCTTAATTAATAAGTTATAGCTTTACTCAAATAAATAAGTCGTGGCTTGATTCAAAAAGTGTTGGCTTAACATGCCAAAAAGTGAACTCTAAAAACCACTAAATCTTTATAACTACTTAGTTTTTGCCTGCTGTTTAGCATATTTAATTGCTTGTTCCACTTGTGGCAACGATGTGCCACCAAGCGCTTGCCGTGCGGCAATACAAGCATCTATCTCTAATACAGGATAAACATCTTCTGCAATTACAGGACAAACTGTCTGAAATTCATCAAGCGATAAATCTTCTAGATTATGACCTTTACCAATTGCATGCTGAACAAGCTGCCCAACGATATGGTGGCCTTCTCTAAATGGAATACCTTTAGCAACTAGGTAGTCAGCAAGCTCAGTTGCATTAGCATGGCCGCCTTTCGCTGCCTTTAACGTTGCTTCACCATTTACCTTGATACCCTTAATGCAGGCTTGTGCCATATGAATACAGGCAAGCCAAGTCGGCATAGCATCAAACAAACCTTCTTTGTCTTCTTGCATATCTTTATTGTACGCAAGCGGTAAAGCTTTTAGTGTCATCATCATGGCGCTAAAAGCGCCAAAGACTCGGCCCGTTTTGCCACGAATTAACTCCAGCGCATCTGGGTTTTTCTTTTGCGGCATTAACGACGAACCTGAAGTCACATTATCTGCCAACTCAATAAAACTAGCTTCACCTGAGTTATAGAAAATCAAATCTTCTGCGAAACGCGATAAATGCATCATAGAAAGACTTGCGCAACTTAAAAGCTCAACTACAAAATCTCTATCTGACACTGCATCTAAGCTGTTGCGGCTGGCATGTCTAAAGCCAAGGTTGTGAGCCAAAGCTTCTCTATCAATCGGGTAAGCAGTTCCTGCTAACGCACCACTGCCCAGTGGGCTGACATTTAGTCGACTAATGGCATCGTTTAAACGAGACTCATCACGTTCAAGCATTTCAACGTAGGCCATACACCAATGGCTAAATAATACAGGCTGCGCACGCTGTAAATGCGTATAACCAGGTAAGATCGTGCCAAGCTCACGTTCAGCAAGGGCGACGAATTCAGCTTTTAAAGCCTGAATGGCTTCAACAATTTGTTCGGCTGTACTTCGACTCCAAAGACGAAAGTCAGTCGCAACCTGATCGTTGCGACTGCGGCCCGTGTGTAGTTTTTTCGCCAAATCACCTACTTTGTCTATCAGCTTAGCTTCAACATACGAATGGATGTCCTCATACCCAGCGCTCGCAACAGCTGATAAATCTTGTTGTACTTCGCTTAATAGCTCATTCAAAGCTGCAACCAGCTCAGTATGCTCTTGTGCACTTAACACCTTTACTTGTTGAAGTGCACCGGCCCAAGCGATTGAGCCGATAATGTCTTGCTCCGCCATTTGGTAATCAAACGGCAAAGAATCATTAAATTGTTTAAAAGCCTCATCAGGTCCTGATGAAAAACGGCCGCCCCATAGTGCCATGCTGAAATCTCCGAACTTAACTCTTACTTAGCCTTTGCGTTTAATGCAGCAATTCTGCTCGACAATGAAAATAGGCGAATAAACCCTTCAGCATGCGACTGGTCATACACATCATCTTCACCAAATGTGGCAAAGTCTTCACTGTATAAGCTATTTACCGATTGCTTTTGTACAGCAGCCACTTGTCCTTTATACATTTTTAAGATCACTTCACCTGTTGCAACTTCACTTAACGCTTCAGCTCCGGCTAGCACTGAGTCTTTTAACGGCGTGAACCAGCGACCGTCATACACTAAATGTGCAAACTCAGAAGAGAGTGCCTCTTTCCATTTACGACTTGCTTTATCTAGCACTAACTCATCGATTGCTTGCAGTGCAGCCATCATGACTGTGCCACCTGGCGTTTCATAACAACCACGAGACTTCATGCCCACCAGACGGTTTTCAAGAATATCAACTCTACCTACACCATGTGGCGCTGCGAGTTTATTTAACTCCATTAAACATTTATATGGGCTATAACGCTCACCGTTAACCGCAACGATTTGACCCTTTTCTACTGATACAGCAACAAACTCAGGTTTATCTGGTGCTTGCTCTGGTGCTGTTGTCCAAGTCCAAACTTGATCGCTTGGTTGGTTCCAAGGATCTTCTAATTCACCACCTTCGTGCGAAATATGCCAAGCATTGGCATCGCGGCTGTAAATTTTTGTCGCAGAAGCAGCACATGGGATATTACGCTCTGCCAGGTAATCAAGTAATGACTCACGACTTGATAAACCCCACTCACGCCAAGGCGCGATCACTTTTAGATCTGGCGCCAATGCCGAGAAACAAGATTCAAAACGGACTTGGTCGTTACCTTTACCCGTGCACCCGTGAGCTAACGCATCAGCACCTACTTTGCGAGCCACTTCAACCTGTGCTTTAGCAATGATAGGACGTGCCATAGACGTGCCTAGTAAGTAAGTGCCTTCGTAGATTGCGCCTGTTTTCAGTGTTGGGTAAATATAGTCACTCACCATTTCTTCTTTAAGATCTACTATGTGACACTCTGATGCACCCGATGCTAAAGCTTTTTCCTCAACACCTACTAGCTCTTCATCGCCCTGACCTACATCGGCAACAAAGGCGACAACTTCACAGTCATAGTTTTCTTTTAGCCAAGGAACAATTGCTGACGTATCGAGGCCACCAGAATATGCCAATACAACCTTTTTGATTTCGCTCATTACTTTACCCTTACACATAATTTGGATTTAACAGTGATACCAGCAGTGCATTTTGAGCATGCATGCGGTTTTCAGCTTGTTGAATAATTTTTGAATTTGCACCGTCCATCACCTCTGAGGTGATCTCGTACTCACGGTGCGCAGGTTGGCAATGTAGAATCGTGCTTGCGCCAGATTGTTCTACCAACTGCTGATTAATTTGATACGGCATATATTTAGCTTTAACTTGCTCAAGTGGTGTCGTGTCACCCATTGACACCCAGGTATCTGCATACAAGGCATCAGCACCTGTTGCTGCTTCTATGTCATCGCTTACAGTGATTGACGCACCTGACTCTAATGCCAGTTGTTCTGCTTGCTTTAAAATCTGTGCATCTGGTGACGCGCCTTTTGGACTAATCGCCACAAAGTCAGTACCCAATGTTGCAGCTAATAACATCAGAGAGTGAGTGACGTTATTACCTTCACCTAAATATGCGAGTTTGATTTTACTGACGTCACCGTAAACTTCTTGGAGTGTTAAAAAGTCAGCCAATGCCTGACATGGGTGGTACAGGTCACATAAACTGTTCACTACAGGCACACTCGAAAACTCAGCCAATGTTTGCAGTGAACTGTGCGCATTAACACGTGCCACGATGCCATCAGCCCAAGTGGCAATATTGAGGGCAAAATCTTTCACCGACTCACGACCGCCCATCGCACCGTTTTGTTGATCAAGATAAACCGCATGGCCGCCTAAACGGTTAATACCAATATCGAAAGACACACGAGTACGTAAACTCGGCTTTTCAAACAAGGTAACGATAGATTGACCTGCAAGGGCTTGGTTAAACTCTTTTGGTTGCTGCTTGATGGTTTGTGCAAGCGATAATAGTTTTAACGCTTGTGCTTTATTTAATTCTAATCCTGTTAAAAAATGAGATGTCATTGCTATTTCCTAAGGTGTAATTTTTGTACCGACATGGATGCCTTGAACTAAGGCAATAAGATTTTCTGGCTTCTGCCAGCTCGATATGTACACCCCGCGTCGTAAGTGTTGTGCAGCGTGCAGGCTGGTCTTCACTTTGACCTCCATGCCGCCAACAATGACTCCTTCTTCAATAAGAGTTGCAATGTGTTGTTCAGATAGTTGATGTAAAGGCTGCTTATTCGCATCAAGCACCGCCTCTACATCTGTCATATAAATCAGTTCAGCATCTAGTTGCTCGGCAATCGCCGCCGCCGCTTCATCTGCATTAACGTTATAAAGTTGACCATCAACTCCGATACCTATTGAGCTCACCATAGGTGTTCTGCCCAGCTCTAACAGAGTAGGTAGAATACTTGCTTCACCCTGTTGGCACTCGCCCACTTGACCTAATGCTTTGAGTTTTTGCGAAGCAATTAAACCCGCTTCATATAAACAAGTACCCACAGGTTTTAAACCAGCTTTAATGGCTTGACCACTCAGTTGTTTGTTCGCAGTACCAGCCAATGCACCAACTATATAAGGCATCTGTTCCTTTGGGCTGATACGAAGACCTTGGTGCTTAGCCGTTGCAAAGCCCGCCTCTGACAACCACTTATCAACTAGCGCGCCACCGCCATGTACCACAACAAACTGCTTGTCGATTTGTACTTTTGTCAGCTCAGCAATTGCAGAAAATAGTCCCATCGCTGCATCTTCCGTGTTTAACACCGCTCCACCGACTTTAATGACCCATGTTTGCATCTTCATGACACTCCTTTTAAGCCAAGTTCAGCAGGTAACAATGCTGCGATATTCATACACTGAAGCGCTTGACCAGCAGCCCCCTTTAACAGGTTATCGATGGCAACCACCACGATCAGTTGTTCACCTTGTACTTGCCAACCAATATCAACATACGGCTGTTTAGCCACACCTTTAATTGAAGGCATTTGCTTATTGCCTTTTAAACGAATTAACGGCTCGTCGGCCAATACCTGAAATGCTTCATTAACCTGGTGCTCACTTACACCCGGCTTCAGCTTCACATAAATAGTTTCAAGAATGCCGCGAGCAAAATTACCTAAGTGTGGGGTGAATAACACTGAATGACCCAGATACTGTGAAATTTCTGGCGTATGCCTGTGATTGAATAAACCATAAGGCGCAAGAGACACTTCGCAAAACTGGGTACCTATATTGGCTTTACGACCCGCACCCGTGACACCTGATACCGCGTTTACAATAATGGTATCGTCCGCAAGTAAATCGGCTTGTTTAAGTGGTTTTAAACCATTTAACGCAGCCGTTGGATAACAGCCTGCAACAGCAACCAGTTGTGCCTGTGAAATACCCTTTGCATTCCACTCTGCTAAACCATATTCAGCTTGTGCAAGCCAGGTTAGTGATTGGTGCGTGAAGCCATAAAAGCTGTCGTAATCTTGGGGGTTTTTAAGTCTAAAGCCGCCTGATAAATCAAATACTTTTTTGCCCATAGCTAAAAACTTAGGCGCGAGCTCTACACTGACTTTGTGATCTGTACACAGGCAAACGAAGTCAGCATTTGCTTCGATATCAATAAAGGCTTGTTCATTAAGAGGTAAAAGAAGCGTGTCGAGCAAAGAGGCATGTTCTGGATACAAGTCACTCAGGAGCTTTCCTTTGTCTAAACTTTGCTCTGACACAAAACATCCAGCAAGGGAGAAGTTGGGATGTTTGGCAATTAAACTGGCTAATTCGGCGCCGCTATAGCCGCTAGCGCCAATAATGGTTACATTCAACATAGTAAAAAAATCTCTAAAAATTTGGTTCCGTTTCGGGCCTCATGGGCATTATTTAAAAAGTGTTGAATGTATGTCGTCGCATCTTAGCCTCGATTTATATTTATGCTTAAAAAGTGAATTGATATTCATACTAAACACATATAAATTATTATGCAAACATTTTGAATAAATATTTTGGACTGATATGACCACTCCCGCTTTTATTAATATGTACCAGCAACTTATCGCCGAGCCTTCTATTAGTGCACTCGATCCACAGCTCAATATGAGCAATTACTCCACCATAGAATTATTAGCAGCTTGGTGTGAAAATTTAGGCTTTCAGGTTGAGATTACAGAACTTGAAAGCGCGCCGGGTAAATTCAACTTACTGGCCAAACGTGGCGAAGGTGAAGGCGGTTTGATGTTAGCTGGGCATACAGACACTGTGCCTTTTGATGACAGCCGCTGGAGTTATGATCCATTTAAACTTAGTGAAGTCGACAACAAATTATTTGGTCTAGGTTCAATTGATATGAAAGGCTTTTTTGCATTTGTGATTGAAGCCATTAAGCGACTTGACGCACAAGATGCGAAACAAGCTAAACCCATTATGATCCTCGCCACCGCAGATGAAGAAACCACAATGGCAGGCGCACAAGAAGTGGCGAAACATCAAAGCTTAAAACCTGAATTTTGTGTCATCGGTGAACCGACTGATATGGTGCCTGTATTCACCCATAAAGGGCACATGAGTACCGCCATTCGTGTGACGGGTAAGTCGGGTCATAGTTCTGATCCTGCACGTGGTTTAAATGCCATTGAAGTGATGCATAAGATTATTGCAAAGCTGTTGCAACTAAAAGACACTTTAAAGAATAAATATTCAATTGAGCATTTTACAATACCCTACCCCACTCTAAATCTAGGGCATATTCATGGGGGAGATAATGCCAATCGTATCTGTGGCTGCTGTGAATTGCACTTAGACATTCGTCCACTGCCTGGGCTGAGTATTCAAGAGCTGCAATTATTATTGCTAGAAGCGGTTAAACCTATTAATGATGAATACCCAAATAGCGTCGCGGTTATCGACTTGCATGATCCTATTCCGGCCTTTATAGGCACAACTGACAGCGCCTTGGTAAAACTGGCCGAAGTGGTTTCTGGAGAGCAAGCCATTGCTGTGAACTACTGTACTGAAGCACCATTTTTACAGCAACTTGGCTGTGAAACGATTGTTATGGGCCCTGGCTCTATCGAACAAGCCCACCAGCCAGATGAGTTTTTAGCAATGGAGAAAATCAAACCATCACAAGAGAAGATCACAAAGCTAATTCATAAATTGTGTTTCTAAAACTAAAAAAGCCACCGAAGGTGGCTTTTATCATAGTATGCTCAATTACATGATGTCACATGGAATTGTTCTACAAATCTCGATACTAAATGTGTAAGTTGTTGGTCTATCACACACGATTGAGCCTGTGTCAGTGATGCATCGTAGGGTATTAACACCGCCCGCGACCGCTGGAGTTGCATTTACTGGAAGTGCTTTGTTGTCTTTTGAAAGGTTTTTTACGCTTTTTTTGTTTAGTTTAAGTTTCATTTTATTTTCCTTAAATGAGTAGGCTTGGTACCTCTGCATGAGTTATTTACATAACATCAGGACCAATGATGAATAGAGTAATTTTCTAAAACTTACGTTTATTAAGATAAACAATCGTTTCTGTAGCTCGGCGGTAAAGTAGTAATTGTGATGCAAGGGTTTGTATGGCAAACCTCAGTTTTTACAAACACAGGCACACCACCTGCGATTTGCGGCGTTGCTTCTAAAACAGCTTGTGAGTTATCTAAGCTTAAGTTTTTTACTTTCTTTTTGTTTAACTTCAATTTCATAGTGACTTTCCTTATTAAGTGTGACTCAAGGTCAAAAAAGAAACTATCAAAAAGGGGACAAGCTAGCAAGATATTAATTGAATATTTCTCAAGTAAACAGAATGACTACTTAACTGTAAAAGAATGTAAAAAAAAGAGCGCTTATTTGCGCTCTTTAAAATGAAGGTTAAATTGGCGAACCCGGCGGCATTTTTAATGCTGCAAAGCCTTCAGGCCATTTACCTGATTCTAAAAACGCTTTCACTTGACGTGCAAGATCATGTCTAAATGCCGTGTCTTCACTCACGCTGCTAAATAGCGATCTTTGATCAAATTGTTTCGCTACTCGCATTAGTTGAAAGCGTAACTGCGCTTGTACTTCTGGCTCAACTTTATTTGAACTGGCTAACTTGGCCAGTCGTGCCGCTGTTAAAAATTGCACGCGTTGGGTTAGTTTTTGTGCCATACCTGCTGCACTATCCGCTTCAAATACCTTGCTGTATAGCGTATTCATTAGGTCGCTCAAACCAAAGTTTTTGTTGTCTCTGGCAGCATGCTGCGATAAACGATTTAAGCGCTCAGCGTTTAATAGCAGTTTTAAACTATGGTTTGCTGCCACTTCCGGTAGCGCCATAGCATCAAGGGCTAAGCCTGTACGGCCATAAACACTTTCACGGGTTTTACGCTCACCATATGCTTTAGGCGGGATCAACGCTAAGATACTCTCTGGGATCATCAACTGCTCAGCTTCAAGGGTTCTCAGCATCGCCGATAATGCCTGCTGCTGTGTCGCTTTATCTACAATTTGTGCACCTTTAACAGCACGTTCACTGCGCACCTCATAATCATAATCAATACCTGCGATAAGTTTCACAGCTGACTCAACTTGGTAGCGATGAAATAAAAACAGAGGTACTAATTTCTCTTCTAATTGAGACAGGGCAACACCAGTTTTAATGTTATTAATACCGAATGTGTTTAACGCTTGCTGACGAATATCGAGCACACGCAGTAATTCTGCGGCTGGGTTTTCACCGTTATCCCATAAATGCGCAGTTGGGTGACCACCACCTTGCGGGCGCGCATCAGGGTCAGAAATAAACTCTAAACCTTTGTTGTGATTTTCAGTGATGATATTAGCAAGCTCAGCTACTTCGTCTTTTCCGCTAAAATCACTATAACCATATTTCACCGCTTGAATATCCCAATCGCCCATACCTTTGGCATAGCCTTTAGAAATATCTAGCTGACCTTGTGCATCAAAACCAACCAACGGGTGCGGATAATCCATTACTGACGCTCTGTTTTTAATAGACGCCGAGAAGTTATGTGCAATACCCAGCGTATGACCAATTTCATGGGCACTCAACTGACGAATACGATCAAGGGCCATATTCTGTAAATGTGCGTTTACTTCATCACCTTTCACAAAAGGCGCAGCCAGTGCTTCTGCAATTAGAATATCTTGGCGCACACGTAATGAGCCTAATGTGACGTGACCTTTGATGATCTCACCCGTACGCGGATCAATAATTGACGAGCCATACGACCAACCACGTGTAGCTCTGTGCACCCACTGGATCACGTTGTAGCGAACATCCATAGGATCGGCATGTTCTGGTAAAATTTTCACTTGGAAACCATTGCTATAGCCGGCCGCTTCAAATGCTTGCTCCCACCAGCGTGCACCATCTAATAGTGCAGTTCTAACTGGCTCAGGAACACCTGGGTCAAGGTAATACACAATCGGCTCAACCGCTTCGCTTTGCAAAGCCGTTGGATCTTTTTTCGCTAAACGATGACGAGGAATATAACGCACCAGCATAGACTCGCTCAGTGGAGCCGAGTAGTCCTTGTGCTCAATGCTCCAATATCCAGATTGCGCATGGAATTGGCGAGGCTGATACTCGTCATCAGGTAGTTTAATTAAAGAGTGATGCTGGTGAACTGTCACTGCATATGGGTCTGCACTGACTTGACGAACATACTTGCCCGGCTTGCTGCCCTTAAACGTCAACACGGCTTCAAGTTCCGTGTTATCTACGAATGCTTTTGAGCGAGGCATAAATACCGCACTGCGTGAAGTATCTAGGCTAAAGCTACCCTGTTTACGATTTGCTAGTGTGCGACTCACACCGTGAACGTCTGATAACAAGTAAGGTGTGTAATCAATCAAAACGCTGTCGCTGTCTTTAGCAACAACTTTAAAGCCTTGCAAAATACTTGAAGCAAACGCCTCATTGATACTTTGCTTTTCAGCAGCGTTGCTTGAACTCGCACGATAGTAAGTATGTAAGGCGCGAAGCATGATTTTGTCGCCAAAGCGTTCAAATTGCGCGATATGCGTACCGCCTAATTGGCCTCTGTCTAAGCCGATATCATTCGAGCCTACACCATATGGCAAACTAAATTGCAGTAAAAATGGCTGCTTGAACTTATCAACATCAAGGTAAATTTTGCCGCTTTGCGTGTCGGCATAAAAGGAGTAATGACCCGGAAAATGATTAAACTTTTCAGTAAACTCATCAATAGACTTAATTGCGGCGTGCGCTTGGGTTATCATAGTGCCCAGCAAAGCTGAGAATATGACAGGTAAAAATCCAATTTTTCGCATAATCTTATCTTTGTTATTAGAGGTTTTAAGTGGTTGCTATACCAATTGCATTGAAGCAATGAGCAATTATTGCGTCGAAAAATAGCACTGTAGCAAGGCAAAAATTACGACATATAGTTGTTCTATATAAGAAATTTTTAACGAAGTTACAGAGTTATTTAGCTCGCTAGAATGTTCATGCATTTAATAAAATTGGTATAAACATTACAGTATAATTTATCCAATCTGTTTAACAGCTATTTAAGACAAAATTCAGCGCGGCACGCAGCCTCCTCTCACACTATACTTGGCTGCGACCATAACGTTATCAGGACTATTTACTATGCGTAGACTTCCTCCGGTGTTAATTGAAGACGGTTGTTCTAGAGAGTTAGTTTCATTGATCCGCACTATCCTTGCGGCTTGTAAAGAAATTTCATTCCGTGTTGGCCAAGGCGCACTTTCTGGCGTATTAGGTTCAACATTAGACGAGAACATTCAAGGTGAAACTCAAAAGAAGCTTGATGTACTGTCTAACCAGCTTTTAAAAGACATCTTATTAGAGTCTGGCTATGTAAAAGCGATTGCATCTGAAGAAGAAGACTACACGGTGGCGGGCAACCCTGACGCTGATTTTATCGTCGCGTTTGACCCACTTGATGGCTCTTCAAACACTGATATCAACTCACTGGTTGGTACAATTTTCTCAATCATGGAAGCGCCTAAAGATTCAGATCCAGCTGATCCTGCTATCTTCATGCAACCAGGTCACAAGCAAGTTGCAGCAGGTTACGTACTATATGGCCCATCAACAACGCTTGCGCTTTCTACTGGTAAAGGCACACGTATTTTCACCCTTGATAAAACGCACGGCAGCTTCTTATTAACTGAAGACTTTGCGAAAATTCCAGAAGATACCAAAGAGTTCGCTATTAATGCGTCTAACCAGCGTCACTGGCAACCAGCAATGAAGAACTACATTCAAGATTTGTTAGCTGGCGATACTGGTCCTCGCGGTAAAAACTTTAACATGCGCTGGATTGCAGCCATGGTCGGTGACGTACACCGTGTACTATGCCGTGGTGGTTTATTTACTTACCCTGCTGACACCAAAAACCCAGAAAAACCATATAAGCTTCGCTTAATGTACGAAGCAAACCCTATGGCGATGCTGGTCGAGCAAGCGGGCGGTTTAGCGCACACAGGTGAAGAGCGCATTATGGATATTCAACCAAATGACATCCACCAGCGTGTTGCGGTAATTCTTGGTTCTAAGAATGAAGTTGAAGCATGTTTGGCTTACCATAAATAAACTTGCTTCAAGTGTTACGTATTAAAAAAGCAGCTTAGGCTGCTTTTTTACTTTTTCACAATTCTAGCTTCTAGCTTCTAGCTTTCAACAATTTGCTCAATTGCTGAGTCTTTTCCATAGTAATCTCTCCCATCTGTTCGGGGTTACTCAATGCATACAACACGCCTTCCACTTGTTGTGTATCGATGTCTTCTCGCATATCGAGTAACTGTGCCCACATTTCTAATTCATCAATATCTAACTGCTTACTCAGCACTTTATCTAATACAGCTAAAACATCTTGGTTACTAACGAAGTAGACAACCTCTGACTGCGAGGCAGCAAGTAAGACTGAAAAGGCCTCTGAACGCTTTTCACTAAAGTGCACGATGGCTTTAACGGACTCAAGGTGAGTCATGTTATTATTCATGTAAATTTCTCTTATTCGAATGTATTCATGAACTGCGAGCAATGCCAGCAAACTCTAAAATGTAGTGCCGATACTAATTGCTGGTGTATGACACTGCCAAATATTCTACCTATTTCCAAGTCATCTGGCTGCGTGTGCCGACCTTGTTTAATAAAAAATATTAGGACTTACATACAAGGTATTAAAAGCAAATCTATTAAAGAGCAGCTTGCGCTCGCACGACCTTATCAAAACGACACTAATTTTATTGAAGGCATTGATTATGATATGGAAAATGGCTTGCTCGTGATGAGTCGTTGGGCACACTTAAAACGAGGTAAGTGCTGTGGCAACGGCTGTCGCCATTGCCCTTATAAATAGACCTGAGCTCAGGTTAAGTAGTCACTTATACTTCGCCGGTTTCTATGGGTAGGCTATTTTCGGCATTGCCCCACTCTGACCATGAGCCATCGTACACAGCTAAATCTTGATAACCACATTCTTCTGCTATCATGGCCAAAATACAAGCTGTTATGCCCGAGCCGCAGCTAAACTGCAGAGACTTACCTTCGACGCCCAAAGTTTTCAACCTTTCATGTAATTCAGAGATTGGTTTCAGGCATTTGCTTTCATCGAGCACACTCGCATAGTGCATACTTTTGCTGTTCGGAATATGCCCAGAAACCATACCCGCTCTTGGCTCTGGCTCGTCGCCTGTAAAACGTTTGTAACTGCGTGCATCAAGCAATAAGGTATTAGGATCGTCCATGGCATTGAGAACCACTTGCTTATCGATAAAGTAACCAGCTCTTGGGTTAGCGACAAAATCACCGATGGTTTTAGCTTGACTGTACTCAGCCTGAGTAGGCAAACCCAATTCAAGCCAACGCACTAAGCCACCATCGAGTACATACACCTCGTCAAAGCCCATGCTTTTGAACATCCACCAAGCACGTGCAGCACTAAATAGGCCTTTGTCATCATAAACAATCACAGTGTCAGTGTTATTTACACCTAGCTGGCGCATTTCTGCCTGAAACTGCTGCGCACCACACATGGTGCTTGAAAGCTTTGCTTCTGGTTCACATAGCGCACCTTTAATATCAAATCGTTTAGCACCCTGAATGATTGCTTGAGGGCAATATGCTCCCTTTTCACCGGCATTCACTATACCCGCATCGAAGACATGGACGCGTTCAAGGTTTTCTTGTAACCACTCACAAGACTTGATGTTTTTCATCCTTACCCTCCCAAAGGACCTATCAATCAGGCTATACTAGACGGCAATTTTCACAAGTACAATACAATCGCTATGGTTAACGCTATTAAAAAAGAAGCTATTTCAGGTCCTATTTTAGTCGTACTACCAAAGTTTATTGGCGATGCAATCAATACTCTATCTGCTATCGAGCTAATCAGAAAACTCTACCCTGACAATGAAATTTATCTTTTAGCTCGGCCTTATATGGCTGAGCTATTTGTGCGCGATGAGTTTTACAACATCAAAGTAGTTACAGATGAACGTTATAGTGAAGCCAAACTTTCGGTATTTTCACTTGCCAAAAAGCTAAAACGAACTCAATTTTCAATGGCTGTGTTGTTTAGAGGTTCATTTTCTGAAGCACTACTGGCTAAACTTGCAGGCATTAAAACAGTCATTGGCTACGCTCAAAATGGCCGAAAGCCACTACTAAGCCACCCACTAAATTTAAATGTGAACCACCATTATTTGCTAAGATATTGCCGTTTAATTAACGAAACACATGGTAACGGTTTTGAGCAGTTTAATATTCCCAAATTAACTTATCGAGAGATTGAAAGCACCACCGTTAATAACGACAAGCCAATTATTGGTTTGTATTTTGGTGGAAAAAACAAAGGTGCACGCCACTACCCAGTTGAACAAGCAAAACAAGTGGTCACGTTGCTTAATGAAAAGTACTTGCCTAACTTAATTCTGATTGGCGATAAATCGGAACAAGCTGACAACCTAAAGCTGTTTGAATACGCAAATAGCTTGAATATGACTTGCACAGATTTAACAGGGAAAACTTCGCTGACGGATTTAGTCGATCATATTGCTGCGTTAGATTTACTAATAAGCATTGATTCTGGCCCAATGCATATGGCAGCGGCAGTACAAACACCATGCGTAGCCATTGTTGGGCAAGGCACTAGCCCTTGGTCTTTGGTTGTACCAAAAACGCCTAATGTGATCGCAGCAACGGCTGAACACAGCTTACAACTCAACGACAGTCTTCTAGTTCAAGATATTAACCCAGAAAATATTGTCCAGCTTTGTTTCCAAATCATATAACTTCCATAGACAAAGAAGCATTGATATTATCTGAGCACAGAAATAAATAAGAAAATTCACTATGCAGCCTCCTATTTTCATCATCAACATGGCCAGTAGCATCGAAAGATGGCACACCACATCAACTCGATTGCAAGCTATCGGTCTTGAAGGCACACGTTTCGAAGCCACTGTTGGGAAAGCACTCTCAGAGCAAGAAGTCGCTTCTTGGTACAGCTCAGAGCTAAACTTAAAACGCCATCATAGAAATATGACACCGGGTGAAATTGGTTGCTACATTAGTCATATGCGTATTTGGGAAAAAATGCGCGATGAGCAAATCCCTTTTTGCATCGTGCTAGAAGACGATCTTAAAATCGAACCACATCTCGTCGATGTTATTGAACAAATCGGTAAACTAAGAAATTGGGATTTAGTGAAACTGTCTGATAACTGTGCAAACCCATTTATTGATGAAGTAAAACTTAGTGATACATTAACACTAGGTAACTATTTAAAAGTACCTAACTGCACTCATGGTTACGCTATTAGTCTTGATGGTGCGAACAAACTACTGAAAAGAAGACCCTTTTTTAGAGCGGTTGATGTAGACATTCAATTTCATAGCGAAGTGGCTTTAAACATTACCGGCGTTAAGCCCTATCCTATTGATGAAGATTTATCATTTGTTAGTGATATTGCAACAAGTAATAACGGTCGTCATTCGAATAGAAGTACTTTTTGGCGAAACTTCCGCCATCGTAAAGACATGTATTTTCAGCGTAAGAAAATATCTGCCGATATTAAAAGCATCGCTCCAAAATAAAAAACGAGCCTCAGCTCGTTTTTTATTTTAAACATCACTCAAAAATTTAACCTGCCTTATGATAATCCACCAACCAATTTAAAAACTCAGTCGATGGAAGCGGTTTGCTTAAGTAGTATCCTTGCGCATAATCACACTGCATTTGGTCAAGTAATTTTAGAGACGCTAGGTTTTCTACCCCTTCAGCAACGACTGAAAAGCCAAGCTGATGCCCAAGTGTAATCGTTGATTGTACAATGTGTTGATCTTGCTGAGACTCGTCGAGTTTTAAGATAAATACCTTATCAAGCTTTAACTCATCGATAGGTAGCATTTTAAGGCGCCCGAGTGAGGTTTGCCCAACCCCATAGTCATCTAAAGAAATCATCACACCCAATGCTTTCAGAGCCTTAAGCGCGGCGATACCTTTCTCTTCATTTTCTATCATGTCTCGCTCAGTGAGCTCAATGGTGATTAATGCAGGAGGCACTTTAGAAAGCGCTAATTGAGACTCTAAATGTGGGAAAAAATCATCATGGGCAATATCCTGCGCTGACACATTAATCGCCGCTTTCATTGTGACGCCTTGCTGCTGCCACTCGGCAACCTGCTTAACAACAGTAGACACAACCCACTGGGTTAATTCGACAATCAAGCCAGACTGCTCAGCGAGGTCGATAAATAACTCTGGAGAGACCCATTGCCCATCAGGCTTATGCCAACGGATCAGCGCTTCAACTTTATCAATTTGCTGTGTTTTTAAGTTTAACTTAGGTTGATAGGCCATAAATAATTGCCCATCGTCATTACTCAGCGCTTGTTTTAATTCATCTATTAGTTTAAGTCTTGCAAGGTGCTCTTCATCTTCGCCATCACGATAATAATAAATTTCATGACCATCCTGTGCGGCAGTATCAACAGCGATCAGTGCCCTACGTACAAGATCTTCAGGGTTGCCCGCTTGCTGAGGATAGATCACCACCCCCATGCTAAAGCGCAGCGCTATGTCTAAGTTTCTGATCATGTAACTTCTAACTAGGGCTTTATTAAGCTTAGCGATACATTGCTCAACCGTACTCCCTTCGGCGGGGTTCATCACTACTAAAAACTCATCACCACCAATACGTGCATGCAAACCATTAAAGTCTTCAGTAACTTCTTCAATTCGCTTAGCAACTGCACGAATACAGTCATCCCCTACTCTGGGACCTAATTTGTCATTAATATGCCTTAAACCACGAATATCTATTGCAACAAGGTATAAGGTTGGATTACTAGAAAGCTTTTCAGTTAAACGCTCTAACGCAGCTGTGCGATTGTAAAAACCTGTTAAGTGATCGTGCTGAGCTTGAAAGCGAATTTGCTTCTCACGAGCTTGAATGTCTTCACCCATTTCTTGGAAAGCATCTACTAACTCACAGATCTCCTTACTTGGACTATGATCCGTTAAACCCGCACTATAGTCCCCTTTTGAGAAGCGCTTTGCCATCTCAGTCAAATGCTGAAGTGGGGTCGTCAAGTTATTTGCTAAAAAGCCGCTGGTTAAGAAACCAAGCACTATAGTACCGCACGACAATAAAATGATGCTTAATACTAGCTGATCAAATTCATCATATTGCTCTGTTAGGTTTGCACTGAGGATAACGCTAATAGGATTGCTCGATAAAGCAGGTAAAGGCACTTCTGCACTAATAAAAACAGGGTAATCAGAAAGCCAGCGTGTTGTTGTCTGCCCATGAATGAAGGCTAGTAGATCGCTTTGTCCATTTGGTAGCTCTATTGAACTCGCTTTTAGACCCGTAGCGTGAGAAATAAAACTCATCTCAACACCCGTTAATTCTTTAAGCTCTGTTGCTATCGCCTCATCGACAGCAAAACCAACCACACTCAATGCAATGGTGCGTGGTGCTTTTACTGGCAGAATGATTGCTTGGTAAAGTTGGTTATCAATCACTATGAAGGTCGACTCTTTACCATTACCTAGTAATTGTTTCATGAGTTGTTGGCTGTTTTTAGGTAATACCAAGCCCTCTTTGTTAGACGCAATGACATTGCCTTTTAGATCCATCAACAGCATGATATCGGCGTCTATTCGGTTACTATGATTAAACAACGCGCTTTGAATGGTTTCTTGATCTCGACTCGCCACAGCTTGCTTGAAGCCGAAGTCTGCAGTCAGTACCGTAGATGCGGTTACTAATAAACGCTCTTTGGCTTTCAGGTATTGTTGATAAACATTTTGCGCAACTTTAATACCCTGTTGTACTTGTTTGTCATTATATTGATTGGTCGACCACCAAAAGCTCGCTAAGCTTGTGATTGCCGTAAGCAATACAAGCCCGACACACAGTAAAATAATACGTTGTTTTAAAGTGGTGCTCATGATGTTCCTTTTGCACGGTGCTTACTAAACATTAGCCACAACAATTTACGCAGTGAAAATTAGAATTCAGAGTTGGTTATGAATATAGACCAATATTGCCTTAAATTCATTGACCGAGATCTTAGTAAAGATAAAGGGATAACCTTGTTAATTGCAAGGATTTTGAGAATAAAGCCTGATAATACAAGTTTTTAGTATTATCAGACTGAAGATTTTATAGCTTTAGGTCTTAGCCTTTAAGGGGCTTCAACTCACTTTTTAATCGATAAGGCCATATTCACTATCAAGGATAGCAATTACTTCTGCACGAGGATCTGTAGGAATGATTAGCTCTTGACCTACAATCTTACTCGCGATACCTACATAAGTGTCTGATACTGACATCATCACATCGACTGGTAGCTTGTAATCTTGCGCCAGTTGCTCACGCTCTGGCATTCTGCCTTTGTTAAGCAATACATCACTGTCTGGCACGTTATTGATTAGTAACTGACGGAAACCTTCTTTCGAGTTTTCAATTACCTTACCATCACGAAATGATGGACCATCCCAAATACGAGATGAATCAGGCGTACCAACTTCATCAATGTAGATAAGCTGCTCAGTGCCATCAGTTTGCTCTACATAGCCAAACTCAAACTTGGTATCAACAAATATCTGATCAAGATCAGCAAGTTCTTTGCTGATCAATGCAAAACCTTCAGTTAATAGCTTTTCGTACTGAGCCACATCAGCTTCTGATTTGAAGTTAAATGCAGCTAGATTATCTGTGATGTTTTTACGAGTGATGTTTACATCATCCACTGGTGGTACTTCTGGTACGTCAGTGATAATGCCTTTTGTAGACGGAGTGATCAGTACTTCGTCTAACTTCTGGTTCGCTTCAAGCCCTTCTGGTAACTCAATACCACAGAAGTTGCGCACGCCTTTACTGTAATCACGCCACATGCTGCCTGTAATGTACTGACGCGCAATCGCTTCAACACGCACTGTGCTTGCTTTACGCACGATCCACACATAAGGGTGTGGAATGTCTACAATGTGGTTACCCGCAAGGCCTGCTTGATCGAATAACTTAAACCAGTGTGATGCCACGCTGTTAAGTGCAATACCCTTACCAGGTACGCCATTTAAGCCATTTTCGCCCTGCCAAATGCAGTCAAACGCAGAAATACGATCAGAGATTACCATGATCGCCAACTCTGTACCTTTAGGTACATCGTAGCCTTTTTCTTCGATTAAACGCGCACTGTCTTCGTCGGTTAACCAATAAACTGAACGAACTTTACCACTGTGAACGGCACCTTTTGTGCGGATCGGTAGATCATCATTCACTTCTAAAACTTTGTAGCTACTCATTATTACTCCAAGGCCGGATGCACCTTGCTAAGGGGTGCAAAAAATATGAGGGGGTTAGAAGTGCATATAATAATCGCAAGACCCTTAAATCACAAACTAAACCCGAACTCTTATGTTGTTAAATGTGGGGTTTATCGTTGAATTTTGGTAATTAAACCGAGCAGAGTTTAGCCGATGAGAAAACTGTTATACCATCACAGTGTTTTTAGTTTATTGAGCCCATTATGATTGAGATAAACAACCTCGTATTTAGCTGGCCTAAACACCCCGCACCTACCCTAGATATTGCTAAGTTAACAATTAGCCAAGGCGAGCGAATATTTTTACACGGCCCAAGTGGCAGTGGTAAATCGACCCTGCTCGGATTATTAGCAGGTATTAATGCCATTCAAGCGGGTGATATTAAAATTTTAGATACGCAAATGCGTCAACTTTCAGCTGCAAAACGAGATCAATTTAGGGCAGATCATATTGGGACTATTTTTCAAAACTTTAATTTGCTGCCATTTTTAGACCCCATTGAGAACGTCATGCTTGGCTGCCAATACTCTAAAATGCGAAAAAGCAAACTCACCCAGTCTTTACAGCAAAGCGCTATTAGCTTGCTAGAAAATTTAGGGATAGACCACACTCTACAAGCTAAATCTGTCAGTGAATTAAGTATCGGTCAGCAACAGCGAGTGGCTGCTGCACGGGCATTTATTGGTCAGCCAGAGCTTATCATTGCCGATGAGCCAACTTCAGCACTTGATGCCGACAGCCGTGAAGCCTTTATTGAAACCCTGTTTAACCAAGCAGAAAAATACCAAGCCACCATTTTATTCGTCAGTCACGATCTCAGCTTGGCGCAGCTATTCGATAGAAAAGTAAGTTTGAATGAGATTAACGGAGCGGCACAATGAACTTAGCATCTCTGGCCTTAAAAAGTAGTTGGAATCGTAAATCGAGCGTTTTCCTCACTCTATTCACCATCGCCATCAGTGTGATGCTGCTACTCTCAATTGAACGAGTGAGACAAGAAGCAAAAAGCAGCTTCGCCAATACCATTTCTGGTACAGATTTAATTGTCGGAGCACGCACGGGCGACATACAGCTGTTGCTCTCAAGTGTCTTTCGTATAGGTCATGCAAATAATGCTGTGCAGTGGCAAAGCTATGAGTACATTAAACAGCAACGTGGTGTGGCATGGACCATCCCGATAAGTCTTGGCGACAGTCACAAAGGACATGCGGTATTAGGCACAGATAGCAGCTACTTCACCCATTTCCGTTACGGAAAAAAACAAACACTGGCGTTTCAACATGGTCGCGCATTTCATAATGGCCGCGAAGTGGTTCTCGGCAGCGATGTGGCGAAAAGGCTCAACTACCATCTCGGAGAACAAATCGTGATTTCTCATGGTATGGGTAACACCAGCTTTCACCATCATGATGATAATCCAATGACCATAGTCGGTATTTTAAAGCCAACCGGCACGCCCGTAGACCGCACCGTACATGTGCCACTTATCGCCATTGATGAAATGCATGGTTCTGGTCATAACGCTTCGCCGCGCATGATTAGAAAGCCACTAAGTAAACCATCAAATAAAACCGCTCTTTCTCATGATGAGCATAAACATGAAGATCATCACTCACATGACGACCATGAGCATGACGACCATAGTCATGGCGAGCATGGGCATAAGACCCACCAGCCAGTTGAGAGTGAGCCAGGCGATTTAATTGGTGAGCCAAAGCAAATCACTGCGTTTCTAATGGGTTTTGATTCACCTCTTTATACTTTGCAAGTTCGTCGTAATATCAACCAATATAAAGGCGAGCCACTGCTGGCCATTATGCCCGGCGTCACCTTGCGCGAACTGTGGGGCATGTTAGATATTGTTGAAAAGATCTTATTGCTGTTTTCAATCGTGGTGGTCATCATCAGCTTGCTCGGTATGCTGACGACTTTACTCGCGACGCTCAATCAAAGACGTCGTGAGCTGGCCATTCTACGCTCAGTTGGCGCTCGCCCTTGGCATATTTTTAGTTTGCTAACCAGTGAAGCGGTGATCATCACGCTACTCGGTTGCCTACTCGGCACGACATTATTCTTTGTGGCAATCTTGCTAGCGCAACCTGTATTACAGGCTCAATTTGGTATTAGCTTGTCGCTTTCTATGCTCAGTAGCTATGAAGTTACTCTATTGGGCGCTATTATGCTCGCTGGCACTGTGATGGGACTCTTCCCTGCACTGCGCGCCTATTATTATTCACTCAGCGACGGCATGAGTATTAAAATTTAAAAGGTCATTTTAAGTATGAAATTATTTTCGCTCTGCTTTGCTTTGTGCTTTAGTGCACTGAGTTTTGCCCAAGCCCCGAAAGAAATTTTTTGGGAAGACTTAATCCCACAAGGTCATGTGCAAATTAGCAACCAAGATGCAGCCAGCCACGATGGCGCAGATCAAAACTGGGTGCAACCAGATTTAGACGCCCCGGTGGTAAAAGCATTAGATGGTCAGTCGGTGAGTTTACCGGGCTTTGTAGTGCCCCTTGAAGGTGACAGTGAAGTGATCACCGAGTTTTTATTGGTGCCATATTTCGGCGCATGTATTCACGTGCCACCACCGCCACCAAATCAAATCGTTCATGTAAAGATCAAAAATGGTGTACCAATCGAAAGCCTATATGATGCCATCACAGTCACTGGGATTATCAAAGTCGAAACTTGGAGTGGCGAATTAGCGCAAACCGGTTACACCATGCAAGCAGTGGGTGTGGCACCTTTTGAGCTTTAACTTGAAATTTACATTTTAGGGACAAGAGAGTAGACTGTTTATGGCTTTTTCCAAAGCCATAAACATATAAGGATAATATTTAATGAAAAAAACAATAACATTTGCAGCTTTCGCTGCAGCTAGCTTCATTTCTTTGAACGCTAATTCTGCTGTCTTTGGGAGTTATGTAAAATCATCTCAGGCAGAGTTCGACCTTTATCACGCTAGACATTCTGTTCAATTAGCTCCAGGCCAAAAAGACGTATGGAATTCTCCTCTTACATGGCCAGACTTCTACCCTTTTGAGATGGGTAATTTAAACCACCCTGATCGCGCTGGCGAGTATGGTGTTTGTGTAGACAACACATCTAGAAAAGTGCCAGGGAAATTAGATGCTGATGGTTACTGCTATGTAGAATGGAAAGGTAAAAACTGGCGAAATAGTGAATATCTGGTTTTACAACAAGACTATGATTATTCATGGAGAAAGATAGGCAAGAATTACAAGCTAAAAGGAGATGAAGTCACAGCTGGTGGTTGGGATGCCGGGAATTATTCTTACCATTGTATCGCAGAAAGTGAATATGCTGGCCGATACAGATATAGAGTTTTGGGTAAATACATCCCAAGCCACAATAGATGTTATATTGGTTTAGGGAGAAACAAGCGAGATACGGCGGCTGTTGAAATAGGTGCTCTTTTACCTTCTATAACTGCAGGTTCATATCCATATGCATATAATCATGCGTGGATTTTAGTAGCACCAAATAAAAGCGGTGGTGGTAATGGTGGTGGTTCAACACCTATAGATCCACCATATGATGATTGTTTCAGAGCTGGTAGACTCTGCCCTTAAAATAAAGCCTGTTGCAAGCTTTAATTAAAAGCTTGCAACAGGTTTATGAAATTAGTCTAAAGCTGCTTAACCAAATAATACACTGCCGCGGGCTCTGAATAGTTTGGCGCATGGTCGTAACTAAACACCGCATAATATTTAGCAATATCAGGGTTACCGAAATTATCGAGCGTATATTCATCTGGGCCACCGTAAAGCTTTACGCCATCAAACGGAGAACGCGGTGGGTGGAAGCAATTTCGCACCACAAAACAGCCAACAAAATCATCACTATCTGGATTTTGCCAAGTCAGTTTGACCACTCCATTTTCAACCTGTGCTTGTAACTCAGTCGGTGCGGGTAAAGCTTGATTACGACGCTTTATGTAGCGAATATTCAGCTCTGCATTACTCCACTCAATTAACGCATTTTTAGCTTGAGATTCAGCGGTAGCGCGGATCACAAAGTAATATGGGGTTTGTGTTTTATGCAAACGCGCCAGCTCTTTCAAGCTATAGCTGTCGAACATAAAATCATGGGCAGTGCGCTCTTTAAGCTGGGCGTTACTCACTTCGTAGCCGATATATTCGATTTTCTGACGCTGCTTAACGTGTTTAAAGTCGACGTCTTTTAACTCCACCAGCTCCACGGTAAAGCGTACGTCTTTGCTCGATGGCATTGAGTTTTGGCTGTACAAGGTTAAGCAAGCTTGGGTGAACACGGTTTTTTCTGGCTCTAACTCGTGTTGATGCTCAAACGCCATTTGCCCGTAGACGATTTCACCTTGGTCGTCGAAACCTGAACATAAGCTATCCGCAATCACTTTCTCTTGATAAATAGTATTACAGCTGTTTGGCGTCAGTTTTAAGCTTTGCTCTGGTAATTGATAGACCAACTCTAAATTAGGACGATAGTGTAAGCCGCTGCCAAATGGCCCATAACCAATGTCGAATTGCATGACTTGCGAGTCATTACCTAGTGGCAAACTGGTTGGCCCTTGTAAGCGTAAGATCAGTTTTTGATCGTCTAAAAGTTGAGAGATCAAATCTCGCTCGACACCATTAAACGACCATTTTAGCCAAATACCTTGGGTCATTTTATCAGACTCAATAGTCTCCCCCAGCGTATGCAAAGCAGGTGCTTCACAAATGGCATTGTAGTCATAGATATTATCGATTTGATTTGGATCGAGCACCGATATCGACCATTCACCATACTTCTCTATTTTCGCATTCACCCGATTCATCGGATATAAGAAAAACTCTGCCCGATCGATATGTGAGCCTTCTGGAATATTCGCCAAATCGAATACCACGACCCCCACGCTCGTGCCACGCTTTTTATCGACACCAATAAACATCGAATTATAACCAAAGCGTTCACGTGCCTTTTGTTGATAGTTAGCACTTAAATACCCAACTTGCTCTTTGGCTGGGAACAATGTGCGGCTACATTGATGCTCTGCCAATAAGGTTTTTAAACGCAGCTCAGGGCTAAACGGCGATTTAATTTTAGTGACTTTATCGACAGCACGGATGTTGTAAAAATAAAACTGTCCGCTTTCAAGTTGTGTATCGGTGAATGACAATGACTTGGTAATTGCCACTAAGTTAGCTTCATTACAGGGGCTTTTATTGTGTTCAGCACGATACAATTCAAAATAAATATCTTCGCGCTGTTCATATTCCCACTCAAGCTCCACGCTATCGTGACCCACTTGCTTTATGGTGAAGTCAGGTACTCTTGCAGGCGCAAGGTTTGAATAGTTAATCGCCTCACCCAACGCATAGGCAACCGCTGGAATATTCTCGGCCACACTCTGCGCCATATTCTTCATATAATCAGGTATGTTACGGGTACCTACCTCAACAACTGTGGCGATAATCCCTTTGCGATAATAATACTCGCGGCCGCTACCCTGGATCAGCTGTGCAGGCGGCTTGCCACGATGAATACCATACTGGCGCCCCGTGACTTTTTTAATCTCGTTATTCATGTTGGCACACAACACATTTAAATCTGTGCCTTCAATCTCAACTTCGTGATTAAACTTATGGGCCGGAAAGAACACATTCCCCTGTGAATGGTAATCAAGGGCAATACAAATATTGCTGCGCTTTTCGACGAAGTCACGGATGGCACAGGTTTCAGGCTCTGAAAATGCATGTGGACCACCATAAGTGTTCGACTGCGTATTGCTGTTACGCATGAATTTAGCGTCAAAGTTGCGGTTAAGATCAACCCCAAAAGTGCCATCACCATTATTGCGGCGGTTCTTACGCCAAAATGAAAAGTGATTCCGCGAGTATTCAAAACCATCGGGGTTTAGGCAGGGCACCATATACAGCGTGTTTCGTGTTAACGCTGTTTGTAACTTAGGGTTAAAGCGATAGTTGTCTATAACATACTGAATAAACTTGATCGCTAACTCATTCCCTATCCATTCCCGTGCGTGAATGGTGCCCGTATACAATAACGCGGGTTTGTCATCCGCATAGGTGACATCCAATGACAAAGTAACCAGCATAATGGGCCTGCCCTCCCAGGTTTCACCGATACTTTGCAAACGAATTAAATGCGGATGTTCACTCATCGCTTTTTGTAAAAAATCGATGGTGTCTTGATACGACGCGTATTGTATTTTCATGCCTACTTCCCGTTATGCTTTTGTAAAGGCGTGCCAGTGATCAACGATTTTCTCTAGCTTTTTCGCTTTGAGGTTTTTTACAACACACAGCTGTTCAGGCTCAGTATTTAAAGCCTCAACCACGCCAGTTGCACCAAACGTCGCCAAGATGTCATCAATCATTTTGTCACCCACGCCTTTGACTTCACCCAGCATGGCGCGAATTTGTGACTCATCAAATGCCACATTCGGTAAATCGGTTTCAGACATGACTTCATCACTGCCCGGCACTGGTTGCATGGCTGACGCCGCGACCTCTTTGGCTGGCAGTTTAAAGTTATCTTGTAGATTCCAGATCTCACTTGGCCACTCTTCACCTGCGCGGTATTGAGTATCAAAGATTGGATATCTTTGCTCTGTCATATCAGTAAATAATTCGCCGCAGTCTTGGCTCGGGGTATATTTAGAGAAGCCAATATGGCGCATAGTGCGAAGGAAGCGTGCATCAATTTTGCCCAGCTCTTCCCAGTTATAAATAGGAATATTTGGCTTGCGAAAACGTCCTTCGCCCAATAGCCACATCAAGTACTGGCCAATCCAATCACGAATATAAGGAAAGGCTGCAAAGGCAGTAGCACACTCTAAAATACGTAGCTTACCATCTTTGCCTAGCGCAATATCACAGGCCCAATATTCTGCATTCGCTGCTTTTGAAGTTTTAGTCGCTAAATCAAGTACTGACTTTGGAATACCTTGGTAGTCCATGCTACCGCCCTGACTGGTGTTAGTTAGCCACTCCCCCTCAGGCGGACGACGCCAGAATGCACAAACGGGCTTGTGACCGATTAGCATAACGCGGATATCAGCTTCCATAGGTACAAAATCTTGAACATACACGGGGTAATAACGCTTTTCACTCAACAGGCTCTGCGCCTCTTCGAAGCTATCTACCTTATGGACGAAGTAACCACCATAATTCGATGGGCCGTAAGAACGTTTAATAATCTTCGGGTAAGTCGCTGAGGCAAGATAGGACTGTGCTTTTTCAGGAATATAGAAAATTTCTGTATGTGGAATAGGTAAATCGTACTTGCGACAAAAGTGGGTGACATTTTCTTTTGATTTATTAGAAAACTGACTATCTAGCGACGGTAAAAAACGCACATTGGGTAGAGCACGGGCAATGTCACGAAATGTCTCGTAAGCCGTAGCTGGAATATTCCCAATCAACACGTCGATTTTTTTACGCTTCACTTCTGCAATAAAGCGGGCTTTGTCATTGCCCCAATGATAAGTCACTTGCTCAATTTTATCGGGCCAACCTTTAAAGTTCGATTTATCAAAAAAGCGCAGTACATAGTCTAAGTAAAGTAGACCGATTTTAGGCAGTGAGGTTTTCTTCGTCATGATTTAAGCCACCTTGGCAGATTGCAGTGAAAGTTTGCGTTGTACAGTTTTGTCTATCAACTCGACCATGGCCGAGATTTTGCTTTGATTAAAGTTAATCCCCAGCGCTTCTTGCTCTGGTGTTGCAAAAGCAGGGATAGTATTGACTTCGAGCACCACGTATTCTTCTCGCTCACGGTCGTAAATAAGGTCAACTCCTGCGATTTCTAAACCGAGAGTTTCTGTGGCTTTTACTGCAATATCGACCACTTCATCATTTGGCTCGCGCACGAATACAGAGCCGCCGCTGGTGATGTTGGTTTTCCAATCGTCTTTTGGAGCCTTACGGCCATAACAGCCCACACATTTACCATCTACAATATCAATACGATAGTCAGTGTTGTCATAGTTGATAAAGCGCTCTACGTAGAAATAACGTAAGTCGGTGCGGCTTAAAAAGGGCATTAACATGTCAAGCGCCTGCTCAGAGTCAATTTTTACTATGCCAACGCCGCCCCAGCCGTCGGTTGGTTTGTAAACCAGCTTGCCGCCGAAGTCGCGGATCGCTGACTTTAAGCCGTCCATGTCGTTCTTGTGGCATAAGCGGTAATCTGGTGTCACGATGCCTTGTGAGCTTAGTAAGTGAGAGGTACGGAATTTATCTTCAGCAATTGAGAAAGCATTGTAATTATTCAGCGTTGGAATGGTTTCGCTCAATGTTTGATACAAATAAAGCTGATACTGAGTTTGCTGTCCGGCGTTGTAGCTTAAAAACGTATCTAGCTTTTCCATGGCAATGCCATTGCAAATAATTGAGCCGCCTTGCGCTCTGGCATCTCTTAAATTTAATCCTGTTGAGGTTTGAATGCCTCGCTCAGCCAAAGCGTGAACTAGTTTTTGCTCGATGGCTTTACCGCCACCATTTTCGTACATCCAAATGCCTACATGAGGTGCTGTCACAATATGCTCCTTGTTTTCAAAACGGGTGTAGCACAAAAGGGTTCTTTGCGCTGTTGGCCGCAATTTAAACGGATCAAGATGACACTTTTTTGACCAATTGCAGCGAACAAAATTTGTTCATAAAACATTCACCTCCTTGAAACATAGTGTCGAGAAACTGGCGGCAAATAAATACAGGGAAATCCGTTATGACACAGATCGATTTTGAAGAATTAGCAACCCTTATTCGTTGTAATTCTCATAGTAAAAACAAAGCAGGGATCGATGAACACGGCGAGCAAATGATAGCGCTGCTTGCGCCTTTAGGCTTTGCTATAACACGTTACCAAAGAGAAAATATTGGTGATCATTTGCTTTTCCATACGCCCGGGAGAGCGGGTAAAAAGATCTTATTGCTCGGCCACCTAGATACTGTTTATCCGCCCAATACCTTTACCGAGTTTAAACAAGATGAAGACTGGGTATATGGTCCAGGTGTTTGCGATATGAAAGGCGGTAACTTTGTCGCACTAAATGCACTTCGTAATTTAAAAGCGGAATTTGGCCCACTCTACAACATCGATTTTTTATTGGTCAGTGATGAAGAAACTGGCAGCGATGACAGTAAATATTTAACCGCAAAACTCGCCAAAGACTATGACGCGTGTTTGGTATTTGAAGCAGCGGGTAAAGATCATGAAGTCGTTATTGGCAGAAAAGGTATAGCAACATTCGATATTGAGATCATTGGTAAAGCCGCCCATGCTGGCAATCACTACGCCGATGGCATCGATGCAAACTATGCACTGGCAAATATGCTCACAGAAATGACTGCCCTGACCGATCTAAAAAAAGGCAGTACCGTGAATGTTGGTAAAATTTCAGGCGGTTTAAGCACTAATACCATTTCGCCTAAAGCCAGCATGATGGTCGAAGCTCGCTTCAAAACGCTTAAAGAGCAACAACGTTTACTCAAAGGCATAGAAAATATCTGCTTTGCTATGGAAATCACCGGTGTGCAAATTAACGTAAACGGTGGCTTACAACGTGGTGTGATGAGCCCAGATTCAATGCAACAGCAATTACTCGACGAGATTGCCATGATCTTAGATAAACCATTGAAAACCGAACAACGTGGTGGCGTCTCAGATGCGAACGTAGTCAGTGCAGCCGGCATACCTACCTTAGATGGATTTGGCCCATACGGCGATGGCGACCATACCATTCACGAGCGCGCTTTAAAAAGCAGTTTTGAGTTACGTATTAAACAAGTGACACAAATACTGTCTGCATGGTGTTTTAGCTCGCAAAGCCAAGAGAAGCAACTCGACTCTGAAGTAGTTTAATTTTATTTGAGCCCATTTTTAGAGAGGAGGCAAACGCTTCCTCGCTAAACATAATTATAAACCGACTGTTCTTAGATTTAATTCTGACACTTAGGGCAATACACGGTACTTCGCTGGCCTAAGCGAATTTCTTTCAGCACAGTTTTACAGGTCACGCACTCTTCGCCTTTACGTCCATAAACCAGTAATTGCTGGGCAAAATAACCCGGTTTACCGTCAGACTGCGCGAAGTCTTTCAGTGTGGTACCGCCTTGGGTGATTGCCGCAGCAAGTGTGTCTTTGATGATTGGCGTGAGTAATTTATAGCGCTTTAACGAGACCTTGCCCGCTTCGCGTTTTGGATGAATGCCCGCTTTGAACAGCGATTCGTTGGCGTAAATATTACCGACCCCCACAACCATATGGTTATCCATAATAAATTGCTTTATAGGCACCTTCTTGTTGCGAGAACAGTCAAACAAATGCTCGGCAGTGAAATCATCGGTTAGTGGCTCAGGCCCTAGCTTTGCGAACAACACATGAGATTCATTCGGTGCTTGCCATAAACACGCACCAAAACGACGGGCATCATTTAAACGTAACGCTTTGCCATTATCGAAGTGGATCTCAATATGATCATGTTTTTTTAGCGGCTCACTGATTGGCACAATGCGTAGGTGCCCCGACATACCCAAGTGTAAAATCACACTGCCAATATCCGTATCGAGCATTAAATATTTCGCTCGACGGCGCACACTGTTGATCGCCAGCCCTTCGATGTCTTTCACTTCATCTGGCACTGGCCAACGGAGGCTTGCATTGTGTACCAATACTTTGCTGACTGTTTGTTTTTCAATGTGTGGGCTAATACCTAAACGGCTGACTTCGACTTCTGGTAATTCAGGCATGTAGTTCTCTAATGTCTATTTCTTTTAATATGTTGAGATTATACCAATCCACTTAACTAAGTGGTCTATTTTTAGGCAAGAAAACCTTGTTGGTAGCACCGCTCACGCGTCCTGCTAACGCTGAGGTACCTACATCCATGTAGGCAAGGCAAATATTTCGTTATTTAGTTGTTCTAAATGGGAAATCTTTAACGCAGCTATCATCAGGTTTAATCCCTCAAAATGATTAAGTGTTATTGCGGATTGGTATTACTGTGCTGTTGCTTGCGCTAAGTTGAGCGGCTCAAACAGTTGATACGCCAGCTCTGACTCTAAGATCAACCAAGATTGCTGTTGCTTATCAAAAATATAGTATTGCTCAGCATCTCGATAGAGTTGAAAGCTCCAAGGTAACTCCTCACCTGCTAACCAAAACTGTGCCACACTGACGGCTTGGCTGCTCGGCAAAGAAATATCTGTCAGCTCTAACTCAACTTGTTGCCATGCATCGATCAACAAAGGCAGTTGATTCGGACTTATTTGCCATGGCCCTTCACTGCGCCAAGCTGTGCCAATGCGTTCAATTTTGAAGCCGGGAAAAGCCAATGTCAGTACAAACGTTTGTTCAGGTAAGAGACGCTGAGAGCCAGACGCTTGCTGATTCGGGTTAAGCTTATTATGTAAGCCATTTAAAAAGAAGATCATGATCAGCATGGCGAAAATCACCACGTTATTCCATGCTTTACGACTCAATCCCATGCGTTTGCCTCTAAGACTTTATTTTGCACCAATTTTATTCATTGATGGATATAATTGACAGTACTAACATACTTACTGCCTGCTTGTTTATGACTTCATAACTTGACGATTTCCGAATACTGGACCGGATCAAGTGCTTCAATAATTGATCATATATTGAATATAATTGGTATCAATAAATATTAGTTTTGCAGTGTATCGGAAAACATCTTCACTGTGGAGCATGCTAATAACCTGTTTTGCGCCTGTTAGGCTTAGATTTAGGTCTAAAAATGCATCGACTTGCTATTAAACTGTCGTGATTGTTTGCTAGAATATCGCGCAAAATTTAAGGAGTTCCGTCCATGGCAATGTATGTAGTGGGTCATAAGATCCCTGATTCAGATTCTATTTGTGGTGCAATTGCACTTGCATATTTAAAAAATCAAATTGGTGAAGCCGCAATCGCAACGCGTTTAGGCGATGTCTCACCTGAAACTCAGTTCATTCTAGACACGTTTGGTTTTGACGCACCTGAGCTTAAAATGAGCTACGCAGGTGAAGAGGTTTACATCGTAGACCATACAGAAAAAACACAAGCACCAGATGACATTGATGAAGCAACGGTTGTGGGTGTTGTTGACCACCACAAACTAGGCGACTTAACGACGTCGACACCGCTTGAGTGTTGGATCCGCCCTGTGGGTTGTTCAAACACCATCATCAAGATGATGTATGACTTCTACGGTGTTGAAATTCCAAAGAACATCGCAGGTCTGATGTTAGGTGCAATCCTATCTGATACTGTAATCTTCAAGTCACCAACTTGTACGACTGCTGACATCAAGTGTGTTGAAGTGCTTGCTGAAATCGCAGGTATTGAAGACTTCAAAGCATTCGGCATGGAAATGTTTAAAGTTAAATCAGCGGTTGAAGGCACACCTGCTCGCGACCTAGTTATGCGTGACTTTAAAGACTTCAACATGAACGGTAACCTAGTCGGTATCGGTCAGTTAGAAGTAATCGACCTATCTGTATTTGACGACATCAAAGCCGATCTTGAAGCTGACATTGCAAAGCTTAAAGAGGAAGGTGGCCGTCACTCTGTGTTCTTACTACTTACAGACATCATGAAAGAAGGTTCACAAATGCTTATCGCATCTAATGACGAAGGCATTGTTGAAACAGCATACGGTGTTGCGCCTGAGCAAAGCCGCGTATGGTTAGATGGTGTACTAAGCCGTAAAAAGCAAGTCGTACCACCACTACAAGATGCGTTTGCATAAGCAATAACTAGCAAGTTATGTGAATAGCTGATAAAACCGAAGCAATGTCTTCGGTTTTTTATTGCCAATAATCTATGCAGCAACATGTATCTAGCCCACTACACATCGAGCCCGGTGTACTAGCTATTTTTGGCACAGTGCCAAAAACCGCAGCCCATCAGCACACGCTTATTCAGATCACCTTGCCTATGGGTGACGCAGATATGCGCCTTACTCTGCCAAATCAAGATGAAATACAGCTCACTGGTGCAAACATCATTAATCAAACAATTAGCCATCAGCTCACCATGCAATCTGGTTGGGTGATTTTAATCGAGCCAAGCTGCAATTTTGGCAAGCAACTTACAGCAAAACTGGCTAACAAAGCCTTTATTGAAATCGAAATTAATAAAAACGTAGACAGCACTCAAAGCCTCAGTGAGTTGCTCGGTTTGTGTGGTTTAACCCATGCACTTCAAACCATACTTGATGCACGTATAGCTCGCTTACTCGATAAGCTTAATCTCTGCATTGGCAAGGAGTGTGTAAAACCACAACGGTGGCGCGCAGCAGACATTGCCGCAGAGCTCAACTTATCTGAAAGTCGCTTTTTGCATCTGTTTAAAGACACCATGCAAATACCGTGGCGACCTTATTTATTATGGCGACGTTTGATCTGTGCAGTACATACATTACAACAAGGAAAAACCGCCACAGAAGCGGCGTATATTGCAGGTTTCTCAGACAGCGCGCATTTGAGTCGCACCTTTAAAAAGCAGTTTGGAATAAGTTTAAGGGAATACTCTAAAAAGCGTCAAGGCGAAGATAATCATAACGGGATTTAACCAGCATCCCGAGGATCATCGGCATATCTGCCGACTCTTTATATCGCGCTTGCTTCGACATGGTTTTAAACTCATCGCCAAAATAGCCCGGCGCACCTTGAAAAGTAATCACAGCATACTTTGCAAGATCGCTGATAGAGTCGGGCGATAAATTACGCTCAGATAAAGAAAACACCATAGGTTTATAGGTAACAATAGGCTCACTGATATAAAAGTTATCGCTATCTTTTGCAAAGAATATCGGTGCCATTAGATCGTACTGGCCCGAGCGAACTAATTTTTCAGCACGGCCGAGCGCGACAAAATGCAAATTAACAGAATAGCCGAGCTGCCTGAGCACGGCTTTGGTCAAATCTAAATCTATGCCGCTGTAGAGTTGATGATTTATGGTATGAGGCGGCCCTTCGCTGGTGACTAGGTTTAGGGCGTGAGTAATATGAGAAAAGCACAATGAAAATAAAAAAGCACGGTATTTTACAAACGACCCTTTTCCTCTATTTCGTTTATGAAAATGACTGTGCATCTTAATTCCATGCTATGTAAGCCCGATTTACTCACCTTTAAGTTTAGGAGTAATCACGAGGAGGTAAAGTACTGTACTGACAAAAATGTCAAATTAGCCCACGCAACTCCTAGTAAGCTCGCAGGCCATCAAGATTTAGAAAATTAATTAATCATTACGCTCTAATATCTCTAGTGTTGCTTTGACAACAGTATCTGGATGTTCAAAAAACACTTGATGACTGGCGTTTTCAAGTACGTAATATTTTCCTTGGGTTTTATTAGCAATCCCTTTACTCCATTGCGTCCCCTCTTGCTGCCACTTTATAAGACCCGGCTTTTCTTCTTCAGTCGCATTAGCAATATCTAAACGCTCAAAGTCGCCGTCAATTACACTAATAGGCACATTTATATTGTGCTGTAATGGCTCTGCAATATTCAGATCATCATGATAGTTCATCATTTCTTTTATACGTGTTACTTGATTTTCGACTTGCAACCGCAGCTCAGTTACTTGGTTATAGTAGACCCAATCCATTTTCTCTTGATGGTTTGAAGGAATGAGCTTGACGATCTCTTCACGTTCAATGGCAATACGCTCACGACTCTTTTCTGTCCAATTTCCGCCACGTACATGCTCAACATATTCACTTTTATATTTTCGCAGGCCCGCAACCACGCCACTTTGATATTGAGCAATCGAGTGAGGCAGTAAAATATCGGGATCAGCCCACACAATACCATTCACCTGAATTTCAGGGTTGGGATTATGTAAGTACATGAGAGTCGCTAAGTTGCTGTTGGCGAAACTCAAGAATGTTACTTTTTTAATATCTAATAAGCTCAGTAGTTCAGGCAAATCTGCCGCCAGTTGTTTGAATGAAGGTTCTTCTGCATCGGAGCTCCAAGCATTCCCCAGCCTATCTATTACATGCACTCTTGCATGCTCCGCAAGTAATGGTTGTACAAGTGAGGCCCAGGCGGAGTCGCTGTGAAAAAACTTGTTCGCACCAGAGAGGATCACCACATCTCCCTTTTCAGTTTGTTTACCCATACTTCTAACATGGTAGTTTTTAGTATTCACCGTATAAAGCGCTGAGTATTCAGGTAAAGCATACGCGCTGCTTTGATTAAAAAAGTCTAATAGCTGGTTTGAGGTTGAGTAGTTTTCAAAAGACCAAGCATGACCGCCTCCATCAATGCTGACTAATTTGCTTAATAATTTAGTGTCGGTTGAAGAACGATATAATTTCTCAGTAACGCGCTCACTGGGCGTACTTTCAGACACTATGGCATCAGGTATGGTCTGGCTAGTAATTAATTCGACGGCTTTAGGCGCCGAAATAAGCCCAAAGTTATGATGTACCAGACCTTGATAAGGTAAGACTCTATCTGCAGTGCCTTGCACTAACATATAACTTGTTGGATCTGAGATACTACACATACTCGATAACCTATCTGACATAGGCGATGCCACACTTGCGATAGCTTGAAACTTTTCACTGAACTTACACAGCATGTTTTGGCTGAACAGCCCACCTTGAGAAAAACCGACCGCGTAGTTTTCACCTTCCAACAAATTATATTCGGCATGCATTTTATCAATCAATTGAACGATAAATTCGACATCTTTAGCACCCAAACGATGTGCAATATTGCACTCACACCCTTCATCCCACTCTACCTCCTTAGATTTAGGATAAATTACAAGATAGTCATCGCTTAATAGCTCAAATCGCGTCATGCGTTGCATACGCTTTTCTGTTCCTCCTGAACCATGAAAAGCAAATAATAGTTTGTATGCTTTTCCTTCTTTAAGTCCACCTTCAGGGAAGGCCAAGGTATAAAAACGATCTCCCAAACTTAAGTGTAAACCACTTGAGGTTTCCTCTGGTGTTTCATTGAGTTCAACGTTTTCTGTGGGGTGACTCTGGCTTCCACAAGCTTGTAGCGTACCAGACAATACAAGGGCTAATAATAACTTTTTCATTTGTCTCTCCTGTTTTGCCAAGAGACTAAATTTGCTGCTACATTATTGTCACAACCTTTAATCGAATTTATCGTTACCTTTTGCTTACCTAAAAAATAAGTATAAAAAACATTAGGCTAGGTATGAAATATCAAATCCACGACATCATCTTTGATACTCAAGAAAAAGCGCTTTTTCATAATGGAGAAAGCGTTTTATTGGAAGCCAAGTCTTATCACCTATTATTAGCCTTTATTCACAGTAACGAACCAGTTCTATCGAGAGATAAATTAATTGAGTTGGCCTGGCCACAACAAGTCGTCTCTGACGGTGCGGTAAACAAAGCGATTTCTAAACTTAGAAGTCATCTAGAACAGCTATCACCAGATGTTGAATTTATTGTCACCAAGCCAAAGTTTGGCTATCAATTTTGCGCACCTGTAAAAATACTGTCAGAGCCTAATAACACACTGGGCTCCGCAACCTTAAAACCGTCTATAAGACCTCAAAATAGATGGGTAATCATCGTCATTAGCGCCATCTTGCTTGTCTCGCTATTTTTCTTATACATAGATAGCACTGGGCAAAGCATGGTAGAGAAAACCAAAAAAATTGAGTTTAACCAGTTTAGATTTACCGCGCTCGATGGGGTAGAAACCAAGCTAAGCAGTTCAAAAAACGGGCAAGTGTTATTTATTAATACTGATGTAAACGGTCAAGCATCACTGTACTTGAGGGTAAATAAAGACATCCCAAAAGTATTGCCCATAAACCTGACTGACGTTCGAGATATTCGACTTGCTCCAAATGGGCAAGTCATCGGAGTGGTGTCTCAAAATAGGGAAAGCTGCTTCATAGAGCAAATATCTCTCGTTTCTTTTAATAAAAAGACGTTGCTCGATTGTAGTCAGTTTTCAGATGTAAAAATTGCATGGCACTACGATATGCAGAGGCTCTTTATTCAAGCCAGAACAAATAACGCCATGCCCTATCAAATATATCAATTTAAGATAGCAACTCAGGTGCTAGAGCAGATCTCTTTGCCACAAAAACACGCGGCTTTAAATGGTGACTTTCGATTGTCCGCCCACCCCACTCAACCCCGTTTAGCATTTGCTCGATATCTTGAGTCTGATCGCAGTGAAATTCATGTACTAAACACCCATACACGAGAAAAGCTGGCAACTTATCCTGTACCGAATGTGGTTGGTGCTTTAGCCTGGGACGCAGAAAATGATGTGCTGTTTTTTACTGTAGAAAAGACCTTACTTCAAATTGATACTCAAAGCGGTTCTGAACACGTCATCAAACAACTAAGCTATCCGGTTGAGTCAATTACCAGTACCTTCTCACCTAATGGCAAGGTATTACTCGCGACTCAATATCACCCTAGCAGTCGTATAAAAAGATATGACCTCAACACACAGAAAAGCCAAACCATGCTTAACAATGCCGCGCTCAACCGTTTGCCAAGGCAAACTGTTAATCAGTCACTGTTGTTTCTCTCAGATATGATGGGCACGCATGATTTATGGCAGCTTAGAGGCGAAGAGCTATACAGGTACCCGCTGCCATTTGAGTTTGGCTTTCGACGCTTTCAAATTGATAACCAAAAAGAGCATGTGCTTTTTGAACAACAAGGCGCTTTATTTGAGCTTAATTTACTCACCAATGAAGTCAATAAACTCATAACTGCTGAGCATAAGGCCTATGTTGCTAACTATAGTCAAGACGATCAAAGTGTCATTTATAGCAGTCAGAAAAGCGGTCAATGGCAATTGTGGCTGTTTAATAAAATAACGTTAACCCATACCCAATTAACACAGTATGGTGGCTATAGTGGCTACCAATATCAAGATGGACTGATTTTCTCAAAAAGAAACCAATCTGGACTTTGGCGCTTATTTGAGGGAGAAGAAACCCTGCTTATTAAAGATTTTAGCAACATAAACTGGCTCAACTTCCAACTGATTAAAGACAAGGTTTACTTTTATCGCAAAGGCTCTGGCATCTGGTGCTATAACTTAACAACAGAAGAAACCGAAAAAGTCATGGCGAGTAATCAACATTTCATCAACCAGTTCCATGTTAATTCAGCACAAACTGCAATTTTATTTGCTGAGCTCAAGCCTATTCAAGGTGATGTGCAAGGCTTTGTAATTCATGACATGCTCTGACTCTCTAACCACTTGCACACTGTTCACACTCTGGATCTTTAAATAACCCAAAGGACTTTTGCTCTAACGTTAAACCATCAACTTGTTTAAACACACTGCCGCTATAATGACCTAAAATCATGTTTACGGTATAAAGCGCCTGCATTGAGCCAATAACGCCGAGCAGCGGGCTGATCACTCCAAAGTTATCGCAGTTTTGCGATACTTGCTCGCTCCCTTCTGGGAATAAGCAGGCATAACAAGGACTTTCGATTCTAAAATCAAATACCATTACTTGACCTTGGGTTGCGATGGCTGCACCTGAAATTAGTACTTTTTGCTTCGCAAGGCAGTATTCATTCAGTAGATAACGGGTTTTAAAGTTATCACTACAATCGAGGATAAAGTCGGCATCAGCCAATAATGCATCTAAATTTTCTGCACTTAAACGTGCGTGCACTGGGTTCAGTGAAATTTGATTATTTAGACTAGTCAGTACTTTACCTGCAGCTTTAGCTTTGCTTTGACCAAGGTGGTTTACCTTATACATGATCTGACGTTGAAGGTTAGACAGCTCAACTGCGTCATCGTCAATGAATGTTACTTGCCCGATACCTGACGCCGTCAAATATAGCAAAGCAGGGCTGCCCAAACCGCCACAGCCGACCACGGCAACTTTGGCACTTTTCAGTTTATTTTGCCCTGCTTCACCGACTTCTTTGAGTAACAAGTGGCGACTGTAACGAAGCCGCTCTTTGTCATCCAATGCCATTAAGCCTCACCTCGTCCTTTACGAATTGCAGCTTTGAGCTCAAGTACGGCATTTTGGTGATCATCCGCAAGGGTAATCGCACGCACCACTGCGACACTGCCCACCCCCGTACTGGCAACTTGCTCAGTACGAGCAATATCAATACCGCCTATGGCCACGGTCGGATAATGCGTCTTCATTAACGGCACAAAATGCTTGAGCTTTTCAAGCCCCTGAATTTGCCCTGTCATGTCTTTGGTTGTGGTTGGATATATCGCGCCGAAAGCTAAGTAACTTGGACGGTAGTTATGCGCTCGCACCATTTCATAAAAACCGTGCGTCGATACGCCTAAACGTAAGCCTGCATTTTGAATTGCCGATAGGTTAGCTTCGCCTAAATCTTCTTGACCAAGATGCACGCCATACGCACCATGCTCGATGGCTAGCTGCCAGTAATCGTTAATAAATACGCGTCCCTGATATTTCTCACCCAACATAATGGCCGTTTTGATCTCTTCTTCTAGATTCGGATCGTTTGGATCTTTAATGCGCAGCTGAACGGTCGGTACGCCTGCGGCTAAACATTTTTCAATCCAATCGGCAGTATCAACGACCGCATAAAGTTCTAGCTCACCGTCAGTGTCGGCAAAACCTGCAGCAAAATTAAAATCATCCGGTGCGGGCAGTTCTAATTCATCGGCTAGCCAACTTCCCGGCTCTATCACTTGCGGAAAGTGATTTAGGTCTTCTGGGAAGCCAGTATGGGCTACAGGGCCAATGCCTTCACCATATCGAACGGCAGTTACTAAACCTTGATTGATATACGCTTTACCTAAAATAAATGCGTCTTTTAGCGGGTAACCTTTGGCAAGACAAGCCGCGATGCATGATGATAAGCTACAGCCCGTGCCATGGGTATGAGGTGTAACTACTGCTTCGTTACCTAACCAATATTCTTCTTGGCTGTCACTGCGACAGTAATCTATACAGTAGCCTTTCGGGTAATCCCAATGACCGCCTTTGATCACCGCAGAACCCGCACCAAAGGCCTGTAACTTTTCGGCAGCTGCAACCACTGAGCTTGGACCAATAAGATAAATGCCTGTAAGTAACTGTGTCTCATGCGTATTTGGGGTGATCACATCTACCAGCGGGAAAAGATATTTCTTTAACGCATCAACTGTGTCTTCTTCAGTTAATGTGTCACCACTGGTTGCAATCGCAACCGGGTCGTACACCACAACAGGTGGCACCGCCCATGTTTTTTTGAAGTGGGCAATGTGCTCAGCAATTAACTGAACTTGAGCAATATTGGCAAGCAAGCCTATTTTAATCACTTTGGCAGGCATATCTTGCGCCAGAGCATTAAGTTGAGACTCAATCACAGCATTACTGACAGGGTTTATGGCTTCAACTCCAAGGCTGTTTTGTGCGGTAAGTGCCGTGATCACCGTACAGCCGTGTACACCAAAACTGTGCATGGCTTTCAGGTCGGCTTGAATACCTGCGCCACCACCACTGTCTGAGCCTGCAATACTCCAAACAACTTCTGACATGTCAGACTCCTAAATTCTTTATCTATTTTAATCTTGGTGCCAAAACGGCATGCCCATGGTCGGCGTAGAAGGTGCCGCTACTTCTTTTTCAGGCATGGCTTTGGCTTCATAACTAAAGCGCCCTGCTTCTACTGCAGATTTAAACGCTTTGGCCATAGTCACCGGACAACCCGCACCAGCAATGGCCGAGTTTAATAGTACCGCATCATAACCTAGCTCAAGCGCTTGGCAAGCATGTGATGGTAAGCCTAAGCCTGCGTCCACAATGAGAGTATGATCTGGCAGGCGCTCACGGATGGTTTTTAAATTATAAGGGTTAATTAGCCCTTTGCCTGTACCAATTGGCGCGCCCCAAGGCATCAATACTTCGCAGCCTAAATCAGCCAGTCGCTGACAGAGCACTAAGTCATCGGTGCAATAAGGCAGTACTTTAAAGCCATCTTTGATCAAAATATCAGTCGCTTCTAATAAAGCCACGGGATCAGGCTGCAAATTATACTCATCACCAATCAGCTCTAACTTGATCCAGTCTGTATCGAAGACTTCGCGACACATTTTCGCCAAGGTCACTACTTCTTTGACACTGTGGCAACCTGCTGTGTTAGGCAATACGCGCAGCCCTGTATCTTTGATTAATTGCCAAAAGTCTTGCCCTGCTTCAACTGAATTTTGACGTCGCAACGACACAGTCACAATTTGCGACTGCGATGCCACCAGCGATTGCTGCATAATTTGCGGAGATGGATAAAGCGCAGAACCTATCAATAAACGGCTATCAAAGGTTTCGCCATAAATGGTAAGTGGTTTATGCATGTTTAGCCCCCTTGAATAGGCGACAATAACTCGATTTGATCGCCCTCTTTTAATTCAGCCACAGCACATTGGCTGCGCGGTACAAACTGCCCATTCACAGCCACAGCAAATGGCGGCACTGCGCCTTGCGATTCAATAAATGCTTGTAAATTAGTGTCGGTTAGCGCGACTTGTTGACCATTGAATACGACGTTCAAAGTAACCCCTTGCTCAGTGCTTGCTGCACCACAAAAGGTGCAAGTAAATAACCATGGCGATATAAGCCATTAATTTGGATGAGGTTGTCTTTCACCTCAATATTTGGACGATTATCAACAAACGCAGGTCTTAGCCCAGAATTAATCGACATCACACGCCCCTCACTAAAGCCGCTGTGTACCGTGTAGGCAGCTGACAACAACTCAAGCGTAGAGCGCACCGTGATCGGGCCATTATCTTGTGACTCAATTTCAGTCGCACCAATGACAAACTCATGATTTGGTTTCGGCGCGATGTAAATTGGGTAGCGAGGATGCATTAAACGCACAGGACGAGTTAACGTCACTTCTGGTGCGTAAACGCGGGCTACTTCACCACGTACACCTCGAAGCCCTGTCACTTCATCTTTGGCGCCTAAGCCACGACAATCGATGACCCAATCGAATGCTTCACCGTTTACTTGCCCTTGCTCGCAATACACAGACTGCCCAAAATGAAACTCAACATCTTGCTGTTGTAGCGTCTCAAAACTGGCGCGAAAAAAAGCCAAGTTATCGAGCTGACCTTCACAAGGTAAAAATATGCCTTGATGAAAACGCCCAGCTAGTTCTGGTTCTAACTGAGCAATGTCTTGGCTATTGGCTATATGTGCTTGGTGCCCAGCGAGTGGTTTTAAGCGCTGTGAAAAACTTTGTAAGTCGCCCTTGTCTTGCTGATGTGCAACAACGAGGGTACCTGCTTGTTGAAAAAATACCGGGGAAGAAAGTTTTGCCAAAAGTTCGGGCCAAAGTGCCATGGCTGTTAAGCCATCTTCGGCTAAATCCGCTTCACAAATTACCGACTCTGCCAACGGCGCTAACATGGCTGCCGCTAATACACCGGCGCTGTTATTTGCTTGTGCGTCGTCTTTTTCGAAGATACTCAGTTGATAGCGCTCCATCAGCATCAATGCTGCAACACGCCCCAACAAACCAAACCCTAATACAGCAACTCTTGGTTTACTCATTTCTGCCCCTAAAAACCCGAAGGTTATAAAACAATGCCATGTTGTCCGCATGGCATAATCATCTAGTGTGACTAGATAGCTTTGTGATAAAGCTCAGAGCCTGTTTGTTTAAACTCTTCAGACTTGGCTTTCATTTCAGCTTCAACATCGATCATCTTGATCTTAATTGCGTTGTTATCAGAAATATCAACACCTTGTGCTTCTAGGTCTTTCGCGTAGTCACGTACTTCTTGAGTGATCTTCATTGAGCAGAACTTAGGACCACACATAGAGCAGAAGTGCGCCACTTTGCCCGACTCTTGCGGTAGTGTCTCGTCGTGATATTCAAGTGCACGTTCAGGATCTAGACCTAGATTGAATTGGTCGTGCCAACGGAACTCGAAACGCGCTTTTGATAACGCGTTATCACGAATTTGTGCACCTGGGTGACCTTTTGCTAAATCAGCTGCGTGAGCGGCGATTTTGTATGTGATAAGGCCTTCTTTCACGTCTTCTTTGTTTGGTAGACCTAAGTGCTCTTTTGGTGTTACATAACACAGCATAGCCGTACCATACCAAGCGATCTGCGCAGCACCGATACCAGAAGTAATATGGTCATAACCCGGTGCGATATCTGTCGTTAATGGACCAAGTGTATAGAAAGGCGCTTCATGGCAGTGCTCTAATTGCTCGTCCATGTTTTCTTTGATCATATGCATTGGCACGTGACCTGGACCTTCGATAAACACCTGAACGTCATGCTCCCAAGCAATCTTCGTCAGTTCACCTAAAGTGCGTAACTCAGATAATTGTGCTTCATCGTTGGCATCTGCAATTGAGCCCGGACGTAAACCATCACCCAGTGAGAAACACACGTCATACTGCTTCATGATCTCACAGATGTCTTCGAAGTGTGTGTATAGGAAGTTTTCTTTATGGTGCGCTAAGCACCACTTCGCCATAATTGAACCACCACGCGATACAATACCGGTGACACGTTTTGCCGTCATTGGTACGTAGCGAAGTAATACACCGGCGTGGATCGTGAAGTAATCCACACCCTGCTCTGCTTGTTCAATCAGCGTATCGCGGAAAATTTCCCATGTTAGGTCTTCAGCAACACCATTTACTTTTTCAAGTGCTTGGTAAATTGGTACGGTGCCGATTGGTACTGGTGAGTTACGTACAACCCATTCACGCGTTTCGTGGATATAACGGCCTGTAGACAGGTCCATTACCGTATCTGCACCCCAACGCGTTGACCATACTAGCTTCTCAACTTCTTCTTCAATTGAAGAAGTGACTGATGAATTACCAATGTTGGCGTTCACTTTTACTAAGAAGTTACGGCCAACAATCATTGGCTCTGATTCTGGGTGGTTGATGTTGTTAGGAATGATAGCTCGACCACGTGCCACTTCTGAGCGAACGAATTCTGGTGTGATGAACTCTGGAATTTCTGCACCAAACGACTCGCCTTTGTGCTGTTGCGCTAATAACTCTCCACGAATTTTTTCACGCCCCATGTTTTCACGAATCGCGGCGAACTCCATTTCTGGGGTGATAATACCCTGACGCGCATAGTGCATTTGCGTCACGTTTTTACCTTTTTTAGCACGACGAATTTTAGGTAAGTGCTCAAAACGGATGTGATCTAGGCCTTCATCAGCCATACGTTGTTGAGAGAACTGTGAGGTTACTGACTCGAGCTCTTCTGTGTCATCACGATCTAAGATCCACTGCTCACGATATTTAGGTAAGCCTTTGCGAACATTTAGTTCAAAGCCCGGCTCTGTGTAAGGGCCTGATGTATCGTAAACACGGATTGGGTCATTTTTCTCAAACACAGGGTTTTCTTCTGTGCCACCAATAAAGCTGTCGCTTAGAGTGATTTCACGCATACCCACACGTACACCCGCCTGCTCACCTTCTACATACACTTTTTGTGAGTTCGGAAACGGTTGACCAGTAAGGTTATAAATATATTCTGATGCCGCGGCACGGGTTTCGCGACGGCTTGGCTTGCTACTATTGTTTGACATGACTTGCCTCATGGTTAGTTAAGGTGTCTTGTCAGATCTCCAGATGGAGAGAGATGGGTGTTAGCCCAATTGGTCCGAGCTAAATGCATGCACGACGCATCTTAGCTTTTTGCAGCCAGCAAAGATATTTGCTTGCAAGGCAGCTTGTTCCCTACGCAGGTTTTAACCTGATCAGGTTCACGGATCCCGCAAATAATGCGATCTCAGCCCGAAGGCACTCCGACAAGTAACGAATTGAGTGCAGTCTACTTCATAAACAATGGCTTATTCAAGACCATCTAAACGTTTAAAGGTCAGGATTGGCTTACCATTTAGTATTAGCGCCTTATCTGACACCGTAAAAGGCACACCGATTTCTAACATATTCAGTAGCATACGCTCTTGTTTATCGAGCTCATCGGAGCAGAGCATTTTTGTCATACCGATTTGCTCAACATACAGCTGATTGTCTTCAATACGGGTTTTACCAAAGAAGCGGTTGCATCCTGTGTGGCCCATTATCTGATTGTCTTCAACGAGCTGTAGACGCATTTCACTACTAGTCTGCGCAACCTCATCAATCTGACTTAATTGCCAATGTCCTTGCGGTAGCGTCTTTTCAGAGAAAGGGTTAAGGCTATTTGGATCATCCCACACCATGGTGCAACCAGATAAAACAGCAGAGCCCGATAAGCCCAAAACAATGGCTAAAATAGATAACTTATTTTTCATACAAGGTTTCCTATGTTTAGAGCTTAATTTTTTATGTAAATAACTGCTCAAGTTGCTCAGGCACAAACGGACGACCTTTTGCATTTACCGATGTGCCTGTCACAACTGCATCCAGCATCAGTTTATTGTCTGCTACGCGGATCACCTTTTGATTAAAGGCGAATTTCAAACGGCTTAAACGCTCCACTTCGACTTCAACGTAAAATGCATCGCCTGGCTTTAATGAGTCTTTGTAGTTCATTTCTGAGCGGATCACCACTAAATTGACCTTATCACGGGCAAGTTGCGCAAAATCGATATTTTTAGCTGCCAAAAACTCATGTCGTGCATGCTCTAGATAATTGAAATAGACGCTGTTGTTGACGATACCTTGTAAGTCGCACTCGTAGTCGCGCACTTTAAACTCAACTCTGAAACTCATTTAACCCTCATTAACTCGGTAGTCTTTGCAGCAGTTATAACACAATTAAACATAGTTTCACTTCTCTGTATGGTCTGATTTGTTAGAATAGCCAGCGCGTGCCGAACTTAACTGCTTATTTTGAATTGAACAAAACTGACATTCAGAACGTATGCACACCTCACTATCAAAACGGAATAGCCTGAAAATGAAAGCAAAAATCTCTCTGTTATGCGCAGCCATGCTGCCTTTATTTGCCGCTAATGCGGTTGCTCAGCAAAATAGCCTTGAAGTGATTGAAGTCACCGGTGACTTCAAAAAAGAAAGCATTCAAACCTTAAGCGCCAGTGCCAGTGTATTAGGCGAGCTAGAAATTACACAACGTGGTGCCAGCTACCTAGATGAGATTTTAAATTCAGCGGCTAACGTCAACTTCACAGCTGGTGCATCTCGCGGTCGCTTTGTACAGATCCGTGGCGTTGGTCTTCGCTCTCAATTCCAAGACCCAATCCAGCCTAGTGTGGGCTTACTCATCGATGGTATTAACTACTCTGGTCTTGGTGGCAGTGCATTGTTATTTGATGTTGAGCAAGTGGCGGTTTATCGCGGCCCGCAGGGAACTCGCTATGGTGCAGATGCCATGGCAGGTATGATTGATATGCAAACCACTAAGCCTAGCCAAGATAAAGCATTGAAGGTGAAGTTAGGTGTTGGCAACTATAATAGTTATGAAGCAGGTATTGCTGCAGGCACTGGCTTAACTGATAGCTCTGCAATCAGAGTGAGCGCGTTCCAACGTAAATCAGATGGCTATACCGATAACCTATATCTGGATCGCCCAACCCAAGAACAAGATGAGCAAGCTTTACGATTGAAGCTTAATAATGAATGGAGCGACAGCTTTAATACTTCAATTGCTGTACATCACATCAATATCGAAAACGGTTATGATGCATTTTCACTTGATAATAGCCGCAACAGTGTTGCTGATGAACCGGGCCAAGATAACTTAGAAAGTGATGCTTTCTCTTTAACTGCAAATTACACCGGCTTTGAAACAGTCAATATCACAACAACGGTAACTGGACTGCAAGCAGACTCACTGTATAGCTATGATGAAGACTGGGTATGTAAAAACGCCAACCAAGCAAGTTTATGTGCAGCAGGTCTTCACCCTTGGGGTTACAGCTCTACTGATATTTATTCACGTGATACTGAAAAAGGCACTTTCGACCTGCAAGTAAGCGCTAAACAAAATGACTGGGTTGTTGGCCTTTATTCTGAGCGTCGTGATGTAGACTTAACTCGTATCTATAATGACCCAAGCAATCCTTTCAATTCTAGTTTTGATATCACTAACACCGCTGTGTATGGCCAAAAAGTAACATCAATCGCAAAAGATGTTGAGCTAATCACCGGATTACGTGCAGAAAGCTATGAAGCTGACTACAAAGACAATAATGGCTTTTCAGAAACAACCGATAAAACCATGCTAGGTGGTAAGGTTGCGCTAGAGTATCAAGTTGTCCCACGTACAATGGTCTACACCAGCCTCTCTCGTGGCTACAAAATCGGTGGTGTAAACGGCGAAGCGCTTGCGAAAGCGAAAGATAAAAACCTAAATATTCAGCCAGAGAACTACACCTTCGACCCTGAATATTTATGGAATGCCGAATTTGGTGTGAAAGGCCAATCTGAAGATAAGAGCCATACTTTGCGTGTCACTGCTTTCTACATGAAACGTGATGATATGCAATTAAAGCAATGGCAAGTTCAAGACCAACAATTCGCTGGATATTTAGATAATGCTAGCTCAGGCAAGAACTATGGTTTTGAAGTAGAAGGTACAAAACAATATACAGAACGCCTTGCTCTTAACTATAGCTTTGGCTACTTACGCTCAAAAATTAAAGGTTTCACAACTTCTGATGGCATCAATCAGCACGGCAGAGATCAAGCACAAGCACCTAAATATCAATATGCGTTCAGCTTTAACTATGCACTAACAGATAAGCTAGAAGCACACCTTGGCTTTGAAGGTAAAGATAGTTATTACTTCTCAGACAGTCATAACGACCAAGCGCCTAATCAAAATCTGATTAATGCAAGTATAAGCTATCATAGAGATAACTGGTCACTGACTGCTTGGGGAAGAAACCTGGCTGATAGAGACGTGCCTGTTCGCGGCTTTGAGTTCGGTAATAATCCACTTAAAGAGTACGCGACTGAAAATTACTACCAATATGGCGAGCCTCGCCTTGTCGGTTTGACGTTTAAATACGAGTTATAAATGAAATACCCTGTGGCATAAAGCACGGGGTACTTTTATCTCGCTAATAAAATTTTAGGCACAAAAAAGCGCGCAATTAAAATGCGCGCTTTTCTTTTTCTGAGAGATTAACCTAATTCAGGCAGGTTACGACCATAGAATACTTCTTGGATCTCACGCTCTACTTTCGCGCGGATTTCTTTTTCTTCTTCTGCACTTAAATCATCGGTACTTAAGCCGAATAGATAAGTATTTAGATCTGTCTCTTTTAACATCATCTTAGTGTGGAATAAGTTTTCTTGGAAAACATTTACATCCACCATGTGATACGCTTCTTTGGTATCTTCTGTCATGTAATTCTGGATTGAATGAATTGCATGATCAATGTAGTGTTTTACCCCTGTGATATCACGAGTAAAGCCACGTACACGGTAATCGATTGTCACCACATCCGACTCTAAAGAGTGAATTAAGAAATTCAACGCTTTGAGCGGAGAGATCACACCACAGGTTGATACTTCGATATCTGCACGGAATGTGCAAATACCATCGTTAGGGTGCGCTTCAGGATAAGTGTGAACACAGATGTGACTCTTATCTAAATGTGCAACCACTGACTCAGGAAGTGGTCCTGGTGTCTCGTTACTATCAAATGTCTGCTGCTCTACAGGCTCTTCAGACACAAGAATCGTTACACTTGCACCTTGCGGATCATAGTCTTGGCGAGCAATGTTCAGCACATTTGCACCAATGATATCGACAACTTCTTTAAGAATATCCGTTAGACGATCAGCGCTATATTGCTCATCAATGTATTCTAAATATTCTTTACGCTGTTGCTCCGTTTTAGCGTAACAAATGTCATAGATACTAAAGCTTAAACTTTTCGTTAAGTTATTAAAGCCATGGAGCTTAATTTTATCAAAGGGCTTGTTCACTATACTCAACCTTTAAACAATAAATCTGCAACGCAGAACTCAAAGAGGGCGGATTTTATACGAAAAATCCGCACTGAAAAAGCGTTATTTTGCAACGCTTTCAACAACCTCATGACTGTGAGTTATTTCTACTGTTTTATCAAGCATTAAGGCCACAGAACAGTACTTCTCAGCAGACAGCTGAACCGCGCGTGCAAGGTGCTTTTCAGAAACATTTTTACCGGTAACTACAAAGTGTAGATTCATTTTGGTAAATACTCTAGGCGCACTTTCTGCACGCTCTGCTGTTAGCTTAACTTCAACATTCTCAACCTGTTGTTTTGCTTTTTTTAGAATGCTCACCACATCCACAGATGAACAACAACCCGTCGACATTAAGACCATTTCCATTGGGCTTGGCGCAGCACCATCAGCGCCTGTATCAAATACCACATTATGGCCAGACTGTGAGCGGCCAATAAAAGTATCGCCATCAACCCACTTAATATTCGCTTCCATTTTTTACCTCTATAAATACAAACACCGCCTGAAAGCGGCGGTGTTATAAAATGCTATAAACTGTTTGAGACTGCAATTATTTTAGATTGCGGCGTCGAATAGGTTTTTAACCAAACCTGCAAACTCTTCAATAAACTCGCGTTGCTCTTTGGTCACTCGTTGCTCTGTTACACTAGACAGCACTTCTTGCAAGTCATAGACGATACCATCAACTTCACGCACAATTAAGCTGCGTTGCTCAGTTGATAACTCTGTGTTTTGCTCACAGATTTTAATTACGTACTCAGCGATGACATCTTCAATTAACTCCATCACCCTTGGTGCACCTGGCTCAATCTCACCAGGCTTTTCAAACAAGGTTAAATTGTGGGTTAAGTACATTACTAACTCATCATAGCCCTGTTTATCTAATACCATAGTTTGTCCACCTGAAACTCTCAAAGCATCTCCTATTGATTTAAGCAGAAACTCACATGCATTGCTACTTTTACAGCTAACGGATGAAAAAAAAGCAGCCTAAGCTGCTTTTTTAATACTTTTATTCTACCTAAATAGATAGAAACTGTGAATTAGTCGATTGATAAACCTGGGCTTAATGCACCTGGCAATGTCACCTTTTCTAACTCAACAGACGCTACTGGGTAAGCACAGTAATCTGCTGCATAATATGCACTTGCTCTGTGGTTACCTGATGCGCCAATACCACCGAATGGTGCTGCACTTGATGCACCGGTGATAGGACGGTTAAAGTTTACAATACCTGCACGAATACGACGTAAGAAGTGGTCGTAATCTTCAGCATTGTCACTTAATAGACCAGCAGAAAGACCAAAGCTTGTATCGTTTGCTTTTTCGATTGCTGCATCAAAGTCTGTGTAACGGAATACTTTTAATAATGGACCGAAGTGCTCATCATCTGGGAAGTCAGTGACATTTGAACACTCAAGGATACCTGGTGTTACAAAGCCTGTGCCTTCTTTATGTGTAAGTTCGATGATAGTCTCAGCGCCTAAGTCAATCAGTTGCTGCTGTGCTGCAACCATACCTGCCGCCGCTTGATTTGAAATCATAGAACCCATGAATGGCTGTTCTTCATCATCAAAGTTACCCACTTTGATTGCTTTTGTTGCACGTACTAGGTGCTCAAGGATCGCATCACCCTGCTCGCCTGCAGGTAAGAATAACTTACGGGCACACGTACAACGTTGACCGCTTGAGATAAATGCAGATTGAATGATGTCGTGAACGACCGCTTTCGTATCAGACGCATCTTTTACGATTAATGGGTTATTACCACCCATTTCTAGCGCAAGAATTTTACCTGGCTGACCAGCAAACTGCTCATGAAGGATATGACCTGTACGAGAAGAACCGGTGAAGAATAAGCCATCGATACCACGGTGAGAAGCAAGTGCTTTACCTGTTTCTACTTCACCTTGTACTAGGTTGATAACGCCTGCTGGAAGGCCTGCTTTTTCCCAAAGCTTAAGTGTAAGCTCAGCAACATAAGGGGTTAGTTCTGACGGCTTAAAGATAACCGTATTACCCGCTAACAAAGCAGGCACGATGTGGCCGTTTGGTAAGTGACCAGGGAAGTTATATGGGCCAAATACAGCTACGACACCATGTGCTTTGTGGCGAATAACCGCGCGGCCAACTGGCATTGCGTTTTCAACAACACCTGTACGCTCATGGTAAGCTTTTTCTGAAATGGCAATTTTACCAACCATAGCACCCGCTTCAGTACGCGTTTCCCACAGTGGCTTACCTGTTTCTTTCGCAATCGCAATTGCCAGCTCTTCACTGTTTTCTTTTAACTGCTCAGCAAAACGTTTAACAACCTCTAAACGTGCTTCAAATGCCATGTCGCTCCAGCTATAAAAAGCTTCACGCGCTGACTTAACTGCAGTATCAACTTGCTCAGCCGTTGCTGAGTTTGCTTGCCAAATAACTTCGTTGTTTGCTGGGTTCAGTGATGAGAATGCCTCACCTTGACCTGCTAACCATTCACCATTAATAAATTGTGCGGCATGTGTTGTCATAATAAATCTCTATATTTATATAGTTGCGATGCTGACTTTGTCACCATCCACTAAATTCAATGCGTTTGCCAACTCTGCTGAGATAACGACATTATCAGTATTGTCATCAATCTGAAGCTCAGCAACGGTTGCACGATACCCTTGAAGTTTATCATTTGCAATCATCACAGGGGAACCACCTGGATTATCACCAATTGACACTGTTTTGAAGCTTGATGAACGTACTGTACGAATATTATCTACTTTTGCTTCAACTGTCGGACCTGCGTCGAAAATATCAACATAGCCGTTAAAAGTGAAGCCTTCACTCTTAAGTAGCTCAATCGCTGGGCGCGTATTATCGTGTACTTGGCCAATCACTTCTTGCGCTTCTTCACTCAACAAATTCACATAAATTGGGTATTTTGGCATAAGCTCAGCAATGAACACTTTCTGACCGATACCTGTTAGGTAATCTGCCGTTGGGAAATCCATTGAGAAGAAGTGCTCTTCAAGCCATTGCCAGAATGGGCTTTGACCATTTTCATCTGATACACCACGCATTTCAGCGATAACCGTATCTGCAAAGCGCTGCTGATGTTGTTTAATAAACATAAAACGCGACTTTGATAGCAACTTGCCATTAAGACCTCTGCGATGTCCCTCTTTCAAGAACAAGGTGCATAACTCAGTGGCTCCCGTGTAGTCGTTACACAGAGTCAGAATATCAACCGCTTTATAAACATTTAAGGTGCGTGATGAATGGATCACCTTACTAAGGTGGTAATGATAAAACGCATCATCTAAACCAACTGCTGCTTCAATCGCGCTGGTACCCACTACTTCGCCAGTTTCAGTGTCTTCTAAAACGAACAAATAGCCTTCATCAAAAGGGACATCCGTTTCTTTCTTGAAAGACGCTTCAGAGCGTTCGATTTTGCTTTGTAATAGTTCTTCATTATTAGGTAATGAAGTAAAGCCATGACCTGATTCATGGGCAATTTTTAAAAGCGCTGGATAGTCGCTTTGCTGGATTGGGCGAAGGATCATCATGAGTCCGCTTACTCCTAAAAAGTTAACTTGACGGTAGACAAGGCCAAGCAAGCTTGGCCACTCAAGGAATTAAGCGTTTGCAGCTACAACTGCAGCAACTGCTTTTTCGAAACGCGCCATACCTTCACGGATATCCGCTTCAGGAATAACCAGTGAAGGCGTGAAACGAACAACGTCTGCACCAGCTACAAGTGACATCACACCTTCTTTTACGCCTGCAACTAAAAACTCTTTCGCGCGGCCTTTGTATGTTTCGTTTACAACACCACCTAATAATAGACCTTTACCACGAATTTCGCTGAATACGTTGTACTTGTCATTAATCGCAGTAAGCAGTTCACGGAATAGTGCTTCTTTCTCTTTAACACCGTTTAAAACAGCTTCATCATTTACTGTATTGAACGCCGCTTCTGCAACAGCACAAGCTAGCGGGTTACCACCGTAGGTTGAACCGTGTGTACCAATTTTTAAGTGCTTTGCGATTTCAGTCGTTGTGATCATCGCACCGATTGGGAAACCACCGCCTAGCGCTTTCGCAGTTGTTAAAATGTCAGGAATAACATCTAAACCTTGGTAAGCGTATAGGTCACCAGTACGACCAACACCTGTTTGTACTTCATCAAAAATAAGCAGCGCATTGTGCTTAGTACATAACTCGCGAACACCTTTAACAAAGTCAGCTTCTGGAGATACGATACCACCTTCACCTTGCAGTGGCTCCATCATCACAGCACATGTGTTGTCAGAGATTAGCGCTTCAAATGCAGCTAGGTCGTTATAGTCACAGTGAACTACATCACCTGGCTTAGGACCGAAACCATCAGAATACGCAGCTTGGCCGCCCACAGTTACAGTGAAGAAAGTACGGCCGTGGAAGCCTTTGTTGAACGAAATGATTTGTGATTTGTCAGCGCCGAACTTATCAAGTGCAAAACGACGTGCCAGTTTAAGTGCTGCTTCGTTCGCTTCTGCACCTGAATTTGCAAAGTAAACTTTTTCTGCAAATGTTGCGTCTGTTAATTTTTTCGCTAAACGCAATGCAGGCTCGTTTGTCATTACATTTGATAGGTGCCAGATTTTTTCACCTTGCTCTTTCAGCGCATTAACTAATGCTGGGTGACAGTGACCTAAACAGTTAACAGCGATACCACCTGCAAAGTCGATAAACTCGCGGCCTTCTTGATCCCAAACGCGAGAACCTTCACCTCGAACTGGAATAACTGCTGAAGGTGCATAATTAGGTACCATTACCTGATCGAATAATTCACGATTAATAGTCATTTTCTATCCCCATAAAGTTGAGTTAGGTGCGCTAAAACTAGTATTGAGTGTAGCTAGTTCACGGCTAAAAATAGCCGTATGGCACAAATTTCATTCACCCATTATTTCAGAAAAAAACCTTAAAGTCTCATTTAAAACTTTCATAGAGCCCTTGATATTCAAGGGTTTGGGATAGTTTTTCATAGTGAGTGAATAACTATTTAGGTGCACTCGATAGATTTGACTGTTAAGAAAAGGAAAAGCCACTAATCGAGTTAATTAGTGGCTTGAATGAATAGTCGCAAAAAAAATCTTAAATTTTACAAAATTGTTAGCTGTAAACTATTAAAGTTACATTTTGCTAGCGTAGTGAGTTCCTCTTTTGATAACCCCAGGTGAGCAAACCAATGAGCTGCTTCATCCTTTTCGATAAACTGATTGTCTTTGAGGATCATATACAGACTGTAGCCATGTGCCTTTCGCAGTACCTGACTAAGAGGTAAATAATCGGCTGACTGACTATGCGACTGAGGTAAATAATTAGCAGCGAACTCTTCCATCGGCGCCATAAATGGCAAATATCTAAACGCCATTTTTTCTATCAATTTAGCCGAGAGATTTGCTGAGTGATTGAGCAAAAGGCCTCTTAAAAAGAGTGGATCAGGTGATAGCTCTAAAAGTGCAGAGTGAAGGTCTTTATGGTTTTTATCACGCGCGATGCGCACCTTTTCCTGCCAGACCTTTTCAAACGTTCTTAGATACAAGCGCGTTAAAGCGACTTTACCCACATCTAATAACATACCTAGCGTAAAAGCATGCTGCTCTTTTACACCGTTCAATTCAGCTAAATGCTTTGCTGCAATTCCCGTTGTCATACTATGATCACGGAGTTTGCGCTTTAATAAAGGAAATGGCGATGTATCGTGAGGCATCCAGTGACGCATTGCAAAAGTCGGAATGACCATTTGTAAATTCTCAAGCCCAAGATAACGTAGTGCAAGTGCTGGCGTGTCAACTTTGACTGTGACACCTTTTGAGCTTTGCTTACGATACTGCGGTAAATTTACTAAGGAGACCAGATCTCTGCCTAACCAGGTTAATTCATTAACCAAAGGTTCAAGGCGTCCAACCGACGCTGACTTAACGCCCAATATATCTAAAATAGTCGGTACCGCATCCTGAATGCCAACAATCTCATGATAGATATTATCGATATCATCTATTTGCTTTTGAATTGATGACTCAATAATTTGGTGCAGATGATTACTGGCTTTCGCAATATACTTATGGTGACTGGTACTGCTCTCTTTACGTTTTGCTGCCGCAGCAATCTCAACCTCAAGCATAGTACGTTGTGGTATTTTCTCACCATAATTTAGATCTAGGGTGTGAATATACCCTAACTGTTGCTGCGCAAAGTTATGACTAATAAACAGATCATGCGCACGTTCATTGAGTGCGATTGAAGTCCTGAGTTGCCGAGATAAGTCAGTCATTGAACGTTCTAATGTTCCTATTAAAGCGTTGCTTTTACTTAGAAAAGCGGCGAATAAAATTATTTAATAAAGCTAACCCTTGTTCTGTGAGTATCGCTTCAGGATGAAATTGCACACCTTCTAAAGCCATTTCAGTATGGCATAAGCCCATAATTTCATCCACTTGTTGCATGCCATTCTCTGTCCATGCTGTAATCTCAAGGTCTTCAGGCAGACACTCTTTGGCAACAATCAAAGAATGATAGCGACATACGGTGAGTGGATCTGGTAAACCTTGAAACACGCCTTTATTTATATGGCGAATTTGCGACGTTTTCCCATGCATCACTTCTCTGGCTCTTATCACTTGTGCGCCCAGAGCTTGTGCAATCGTCTGGTGACCAAGGCAAATCCCCAGTATTGGAAATTGCCCTTTTAATTGCTCAACAACAGACAAAGAAATGCCCGCCTCATTAGGACTACAAGGTCCAGGAGAGATCACAATATGCTCAGGGTTAAGCGCTCGTATATCAGCAATACTTAACTCATCGTTCCGTTTTACAACAACGTCTTGATCTAAGCGTTGGAAATACTGCACTAGGTTATAGGTAAACGAGTCGTAATTATCGATCATTAATAACATAGAAATTTCCATAAAAAAGCCAGGCGATAAAGCCTGGCCTAAATTATAAAACCAAATTATGGACGAGGTATGAAGCCAACTGCATCATAAACCGCTTTAAGCGTCTGCTCAGCGCGTGCGCCCGCTTTTTCTGCACCATTACGCATGATGTTATCTAACAGCGTTTGATCTTCACGAATTTCTTTGAAACGCGCTTGAATTGGTTCGATCATATTCACCACTGCCGCAGCGGTATCTTTCTTCAAATGACCATACATTTTGTCAGCATATTCTGGTACTAAATCTTCTACTGAGCGTTTTGTCGCCACTGACAATAAAGTAAGAAGATTTGATACACCCGGCTTTTCATCGCGGTCGAAATAAATACGTGCTTGCTCATCTGAATCAGTGACGGCTTTTTTTAACTTCTTCTCGATTTTCTTTGGCTCGTCTAACAGCATGATGTACGCATTTGGGTTTTCATCCGACTTAGACATTTTCTTCAGTGGATCTTGCAAGCTCATCACGCGCGCGCCAAGTTCTGGGATATAAGGTTCTGGTACTTTGAAAACATCACCGTATAAATTATTAAAGCGTGTTGCGATATCACGGGTTAACTCAAGGTGTTGCTTTTGATCTTCACCGACTGGTACTTGGTCTGCTTGATACAATAGGATATCTGCAGCTTGTAAAACTGGGTATGAGAATAGACCCACATTCACATTGTTCGAATGCTTTGAAGACTTATCTTTAAACTGCGTCATGCGGTTTAGTTCGCCCATTTGCGCGTAACAGTTAAGTACCCATGACAACTGTGCATGTTCAGGCACTTGAGACTGAACAAATAATGCTGATTTCTCAGGGTCAATACCACAAGCAGCGTACAATGCAACGCCATCTAACACGCGCTCGCGTAGCATTTTAGGATCTTGGCGAACTGTGATCGCGTGTAAATCAACTAGCATAAAGAAACAATCATGATCTTGTTGTAACTTAAGCCACTGGTTTATGGCGCCTACATAATTGCCTATCGTCATACCACCGGTTGGCTGAATGCCACTTAACACTACTGGTTTAGTCATGTTGTTCCTTTATTAAATTTACTGATTTATTGCTGATTAATGATTGGGATTATATCTAAGAACCCGTCGCATAGGTACTCAGGTTCAAGCTCTTTTAAGTCGAATCCTTGATTGTAACCATAAGTCAACGCGAGTACATCAATTTCTGCGCTTTTAGCCGCGACAATATCGCTCTTTGAGTCTCCAATCATGATTGCCTTTTCTGGCGAAATATTAAGTGCCTCACAGGCTTTTAAAAGTGGCGAAGGTGACGGTTTTTTCTCACCATCATCACCACACACTAATACTTTAAAATGTGACGTTAGGTTTAACTTTTCTAAAAGTTGCTCGGTAAAAACACGATCTTTATTAGTCACAATGGCTTTTGGTAAGTGCGCTGTTGCCGCTAAGCCGGTTTCAACATGTTGATAAAGCGCAACATAGTCACCCGAAAGTTGCTGGTAATGATTTTTAAATCTCGCGACCGCATCGGCGACTAGATGTGTAGGTAGCTCAGGATTGACTACCATTTCACCACTCAATGCTCGCTTCACGAGCATTTCAATACCATTACCAACCCAAGTCGTTACTTGCGCATAACTTACTATTGGAAACGCTAATTCAGTCAAGGTTAAATTCAGCGCCATATACATATCTTGGGCGCTGTCGACTAAAGTGCCATCTAAATCAAATAGCACACCTTGATATTTCATCGTGAAACCTTCGCTAGCTCTTCACGCATTTGCGTAATGACTTGCGCATAATCAGGTTGATTAAAAATAGCTGAGCCCGCCACAAACATATCAGCGCCTGCTGCTGCTATTTCTGCAATGTTATCGACCTTCACACCGCCGTCGATTTCTAAGCGGATATCTCGACCCGATGCGTCAATTCGCTCACGGACTTGCTTTAATTTATCTAAAGTCTGAGGAATAAAGCTTTGTCCACCAAAACCAGGGTTAACCGACATCAATAAAATGACATCCAATTTATCCATCACATAATCTAGATAATGTAATGGTGTTGCAGGGTTAAATACTAAACCCGCCTGACAGCCGTGCTCTTTGATTAATGAAATGGTTCTATCAATGTGCTCGCTGGCTTCTGGATGAAAAGTGATGATACTCGCACCTGCTTTAGCAAACTCTGGAATGAGTGCATCAACCGGTTTTACCATTAAATGCACATCAATCGGCGCCTCAATACCATAATCACGTAATGCCTTACATACCATAGGACCAAATGTCAGGTTTGGTACATAATGATTGTCCATCACATCAAAATGTACAACATCAGCGCCTGATTTTATGACACGCTCAACGTCTTCGCCGAGTCTTGCGAAATCAGCAGATAAAATAGAAGGAGCAATAAGGTATTGAGGTTGTTTTTGCACGGTAAACTCTCTTTAAATGATACATCAGTTGTCAGCGTTACTTTACCGCAATTCATGCCTTGTACCCAAGTTTTATTCTACTCCTTCCTACATGGAAAATAGACTAAAAACTCCAATCACATTACTTCCCTTTATGGCGATTAACGCACAAATTTTTACGTTATCTATGTTTGTTTTCTGAACAGTGGCGGTGTATTATATTGAGATAACTGTTTGGTGGAGTTACACATGTTTAGTCGGCTTAAAACACGGATGCTTGCGGTGACAGCTGTTGTTACATTATCAGCAGGAGTTTACTCTGTTGATTACAGTGAAGAAGTTGCCAGTAGCACATGTTCATGTAGTACAAATACAATTCAAGTTAATATCAATTTGCTTGAACAATGCAAACTTGAAGCACATACAAGCTGGTACGCTTGGTTAACTGGCGAGAGTAGCAGTGCACAGTTTCATTATTTAGATTTACTTGAGTTACTTTTAGGGTCTGATGAAACCGAAAGTAACACTGAAAGTTTCACTTCACACTTTTAATTAAAGTGCAGCTGCTAAGCATGATCCAAAGTGTTTTAGCAGCTATGTTTGGTGTCCAGAGCAAAGCCAAGCGTTATCAAGACTTTTCAAACAAGCACCTCTTTATCTCATTCATACTGATTTCAATTGTATTTGTATTTCTTTTAGTGCTTTTACTTGTTTGGCTGGTAGGTATTATCACCAACTAAATATTTAATATTTTTTATAGATGAGCGAAGGTGATTTTCTCAGAGTGGAAATTTCAATTCAGCCGGTAGCCCGAGTCCTTGAAAATAATTCTCGCGGTTGAACGTTGTTCTAAGTTTTACGCTTTATACAACGCCATGACTTCTTCTATCTTACTGCGCACACTACCTTTACAGCTTATATTACGTTGAACTTGTAAGGTACTTATTTTATCAGCACTTCGGTAAAGCTGTTTCGTAAAATCAACATAATGGTTTGAGATAAGTGTCGATACCCCCCGCTGTTTAGCTGCAATGGCACATTCAACTAAACGAGTTTGATCTTCGTCCGTGAATTTATTGCCGGCATAAGCCGTAAAGCTTGAAGTGAGATTTATCGGAGAATAAGGTGGATCGCAATAGACGACGTCGTGTTTATTCGCTTTGCTAAAAGCATGCTCAAAATCATTACATAAAAATGTCGCGCGCTTAGCCACATTAGCAAATTGCAGTAGCTCTTCTCGCGGGTAATAAGGGTGTTTGTAACGACCAAAAGGTACATTAAAGCCACCTTTTTGATTGTAACGACATAGGCCGTTGTAACCATGGCGATTAAGATAAATGAACAATAATGAACGCTTGTATGGATCTAAGGTATCGTTAAACTCTTCTCTGAGCTGATAATAACGGGCTTCTTCGTTATGATCACCAATGAACAAATACTCGGCTTCACGAATAAATTCTTTTGGTGAGTCTTTAAGAATATTAAATAGGTTAATTAGGTCTTTATTTACATCAAGTAGCAAATATTCTTCAAAATCAATATTTAAAAATACAGAGCCACCACCGACAAAAGGTTCAATTAAACGCTGTTTACCCTTTAAAGGTAAATTCGCTTTAATTTCTTCTATTATCCGCTTTTTTCCGCCCGCCCACTTCAATGGAGAACGACGATTAATGACAGATGAGCCGTTTGCCACTTTAGACCCTTACATTCTTTTTATTCTTTGCATACACAGCGCCACTAGTAAAAATCGACAGCTTAAAACATTCACAGCGATGCGACACTGTAAATAAAGTAACGTCATATTTAACCACAGATAGCGACATAAAAACCATTTTTGTTGTGATGCATTTAAAGTTGGGCGATTCTACACTAATTCACGCTAATTACCGAGTAACAAGCTGAATTTCCTGCTTGATACGCTCGAATTTTTTAAAAAAAGGCTGCCCTGCCAGTACATTTTCAGGCAACTGCTGACGCGCACTTCTTGCTTCATCAATATTTGCAAACGGCGCTTGAATAACAACCCACCAAGACGTACTGTTTCTCACCGTTTGATAGACATACACGTCTTTTAACTCATTTGTTAAGACAAAGCTATTTGCTATCGCTTTGTCTTTCACTGCAAGTAACTGAATAGCCCATACGCTGTCATTTTGCGTCAATAACCATTCTGTTGGTGATAAATCTAATTCGTGATTTTTTGTTTCCAACGATTCTTTTACAGGCCCTGATTTAAGAGGCAAATTTGTCGATTCAGTGGTTGCTACATCTTGTTCAATATCATTACTTGCTGAATTTAATGTTTCAGCAACCGTATCAGCTTCTCCACTTTTAACTGACTGTGAGTTATTTTGTGGTCTAACAACCTCAGCATCTTTACTTGCCCTTGGAGTTTCAAGTGCAGTTAAAACAGCAGAGACGGTATCTGAAGTTGAACCTTTAGATGCTTCTTCTAAAGTTTCTTTCGGCACTTCATCCATAGCTTCGTTAGTTTGTATCGAAGGCTGAGCTGCTATAGTGCCTTGTTGCTGCAATGACTTATCCGTTTTTGTTTCGGTGCTATCTATATTTAACACCTGCTCTGCAGGTAGCACAGTTGCGAGAGGCTCAGCATCATCCACTTGGTCACTAAAATAGAACTGAATTTGCTTTTGATACATAAATGCGACAAGCAACAAAGCCAAGAGCACTGTCAAAGCAATTAAATGCCAACGATAGCGCTTTTTAGGTAGCTGTGTTCTCAACTGGCTCTGTTGCGATGCCTGCCAATTCAGCAGTAACGCGGGGTTGCCATGTGACTCTTGCAAGTACGCCTGAAAAATAGGATCTTCTTCCATTGGTAAGTCTTTGAAGAACATCGCCATCAGTTGTTTAGACTCAGACAGTGACAAACGTTCTAAGTGAATATCAAGTGCACTTGGCAACATTCTAGGCGCTTGTGCTGTTACCAAAATAAACAGCTCAACAGGACTTTTTGCTGACAATATTCTCAGTTGTTCAATGATTTCATCTGATAGATGCCTTGCACCATCTAAAACCCAAAAGCATGGGCCACAAGGTTGTGTTTGATAAAGTTGAAAAAAGTTGTCTGAAAGCGTTTGCGTTTGATCGACCAACGGCGCTCTAAAGCTATTTTGTAGCAACTGAGTCATCAACTCAGTATCTTTCATCTGTGCTGTTACTTGAATATAGGCTTTATTAAATTCAGGATACTTTTCAGTGATTATGGTCTCTGCTAAATAGCTTTTTCCTAACCCTGAAGGACCAACCAAAGCAATGAGATTTTGCCCATATTCGAATTGCATCGCAATTCTATCAACCAAGGCAGCTCGACTCGGCAATATTTGCGATTGCATTAGCGCCCTATTAGCTGACTCACGGCTTCATCAGACACATCATCAACGAGTGCACATTGCCCTAGTTGTGTAGGAACAATGAATCTGATCTTGCCTTGTTGGTTCTTTTTATCTTTACGCATATGACCAATAAACTGCTCACTAGTCATGGTTTCTGGAGCACTTACTGGTAGGTTGTAACTTGCAATCAGCGCTTCAACTCGAGAAACGTCAGACTCACTAACAGAGCCTCGCATGTGCGCAAGCGTCATTGCTAACATCATACCCGCAGCAACCGCTTCACCATGTAACCAGTTGCCATAGCCCATTTGTGCTTCGATGGCATGGCCAAATGTGTGACCCAAATTAAGAAGTGCCCTCAAGCCTGCTTCTTTCTCGTCTTGAGAAACAATTTCAGCTTTGATTTCACAGCAACGGTAAATCACTTTTTGTAACACATCGTTTTGTAGATTGCTGAGTTCTTCATGTTGCTCTTCTAAAAAGTTCAGAAGTGCTAGGTCGTAAATTAAACCGTACTTGATAACTTCAGCCATGCCCGCTGCAAACTCTCTACTGGGTAGAGTTTTCAAGCTATTGATATCGATGAAAACTGCTTTGGGCTGATAAAAAGCCCCGATCATGTTTTTACCTAGCGGGTGGTTTACTGCTGTTTTACCGCCTACAGAAGAATCAACTTGTGATAGCAAAGTCGTTGGAATTTGAATGAATGGTACACCGCGTTGATAGCACGCCGCCACAAAGCCTGTTAAGTCCCCAATTACCCCACCGCCAAGCGCGATTAAACAGGTATCTCGACCACAATTATGTTCAAGTAAAAATGCTGAAACTTTTTCAAACCACTCAAGGGTTTTAAATTGCTCACCATCAGGGAGAATAAAATGCAGAGGCTCTAACTCGTTGAGTTGAGTTAACAGTGAGTCTAAGTACAGAGGGGCAACCGTTTCGTTGCTGATGATCACTGGGCGACATTTACCTATATATGATAACAATCGCCCACTGTCGGTAAGAAGGTTTTCACCAATATAAATGGGGTAGCTACGCTCGTTTAAATCTACATTAAGTTCAAGCATTGGCTACTCCTTTTATAATTTAGAAATCTAACTTCTCAATAATTTGATTTGCTACTACTTTTGCGCTCTGCTCATCAGTGCGAACAACAAAATCAGCAACTTCTTGGTATAAAGGCTCACGCTCTTCAGCTAAGCGCTCTAGTACATCACGCGGTGCTTCTTCAGTTTGTAGAAGTGGACGACGCTTATCTCTTTGAGTGCGAGCAACTTGTTTTTCAATTGGTGTTTCTAGGTAAACAACAATGCCACGCGCTGACAGTTTGTTACGAACTTCTTTGCTCATAACTGAACCACCGCCAGTAGCTAATACAATACCTTGCATCTCAGTTAGGTCAGAAATTACGCCTTCTTCACGACGACGAAAACCTTCTTCACCTTCAAGATCAAACACCCACGCAATGTCTGCGCCAGTACGACGTTCGATTTCTTGATCTGAGTCGAAGAATTCAAGGTGTAATTGGTCTGCCAAATGACGACCAATTGTGCTTTTACCAGCCCCCATTGGGCCTACTAGAAATATATTACGTTTCTCAGCCATATCTATTTAGTACTAACGAACTCTAAAATTTGAAAATAAACCCCGCCTCACGACCTGGCCCCAAAAATTAAGGAGGGGATTATCTCAGTAATTCGTGCGCAATTTCAAGTCAAATCATTTAATTTACCGTAAACCACGCAGAATATAATCATTAATGCGCTGTTACTGGCCGTCTAACATGATTTTCGGGGTCACGAATATCAGCAACTCTCTCTTTTCATTAATGTGACGCGTGTTCCTAAATAAAGCACCTAGGTAAGGTACATCACCTAAAAGCGGCACTTTAGTCACAGCACTGGTGATTTCTTGCTGATAGATACCACCCAGTACGATGGTTTGACCATTTTCGACCAATACCTGTGTTTCTATTTGCTGGGTATTGATAGCAACAGCTGGCCCGGTCGGCGTTTGTACATTATCACCACGCGTATCTTGTGTGATAACGAGGTCCAAGATAATTTTGTTGTCAGGTGTGATCTGTGGCGTGACTTCCATGCTTAACACCGCCTTTTTGAACGTAACAGAGGTCGCACCGCTCGCGCCAGCCGATTCAACATAAGGGATTTCTGTACCTTGCTCAATACGTGCTTTTTTCTGGTTAGCAGTCGTAATGCTTGGTGTAGCAATAATTTCGCCTTTGTTTTCTTGCTCTAACGCCGAGAGCTCTAAGTCAATTAGCGTACCATCCGCTAATTTAGCAAGATGAACCCCAATGCTGCCAGCTGGGTTAGTGACCGGTAAATTGACATTTAAACGATCTGTAAAGGCAGGAATAACACCACCTGATAATTGATCAGCACTCGACAATTTACCAGAGATTGCATCTGATCCTTGCTGATCACTAAAGCCCCAACGAATACCTAGGTCATCTGAAACGTTATCGCTTACTGTTACCATACGAGATTCAATGCGAACTTGCTTAACCGGTACATCCAGTGTTTCGACCATACGACGCACATTTTCAATACTTTTCGCAGTATCTTTGATGATCAAAGTATTGGTTCTAATATCCACTGAGACATTACCGCGATTACTGATAATGCTGTTAATTTCTGTTTTTAGTAAATCTGCAAACTCTTCCGCTTTAGCATAGTTTAATTGCATATACTCGCTATATAATGGCTCTAGCTCTTCTACCTGACGCATTGCTTGCAATTCTTTCGCTTCCCTTGCAGCTAGCTCTTCTGCAGGTGCAACCATTAAAATTGAGCCTTCGGTGCGCTTATCTAAACCTTTAACTCGCAGTACAACATCTAGCGCTTGATCCCACGGCGTGCCTTCTAAACGCAAAGTGATATTGCCTGATACGGAGTCACTGGTGACCAAATTAAAATTGTTGGTATCGGCAATGATCTGTAATACCGATCGAATTGGAATATCTTGGAAGTTTAAGGTAATTGGCTCACCTTGATATACTTTCTCTTCACCAAACTTTTTAGTCTTATTATCTTTTTCTATAGTCAGTGTGAAGATATTGTCGAGTTGCTCATATTTAAACGCAAATGCGCTGTTTGGCTCAATCACCAAACGGCTTTTGTTACCTTCTGAAAAGGTCTCGATTTTGCTGACCACAGTACCAAAGTCAACTACATCTAATTCATAAAGTAATTCATCCAAAATATCAATATGATGGAAGTCTGCAATGATTTTTCCACCGCGTTCCTGCACATCAATTGCAGCTTGTGAAGTCTCTAGAAACACTAATACTTTTGCTTCGCCTTTTTCACCACGGCGGAAGTCAATTGATTGAATGCGGTTTATGTGTTGAGTGAGCTGACCTGTTCTTTGCTCTGAAGACTTTGAAGACTCTGAATCGTCATAAATTGGATTTTCAGAAATTTGCAGATATACCAAATTGTTTTTAACTTTAATTTTATAAAGTTTCAGTTGGTCCATTTCGATTGTAACAATAAAGCCATCTTTGACCATGGTACTTTTGATCTGTTTAATTCCCGCTTTATTCACTTTCAGTTGCTGCAAGCTCTCTTCAAACTCAGCGCCCGAGAAGAACAACTCTAAACGTGCAGGATCATTCAGCACTGAGACTTTGGGCTCCAAATTTAATTGCTCATCAAACACCAACTGCAATTCTGTCTCTGAATTAGAAATCGGGTTATAGCGCACATCATATAACATGGGTAAGGCATTAACTGAGCCAGATAACACAAGTAAAAGGCTTGAGAAAATGGTAGTTTTAAGCAAATTCGCAACCATGCGAGTCATAGTAGTGTACCTTTATTGTTATTCGCTTGCTGAAAGTTGAGTAGATTCAATAATCTCAACTTTCGTTAATCGTTCTTTCCAACAACCTGTTCCATCGGGGATCAGCTCTAATAATTCTACATGGTCATCATAAATACCAACTACTTCACCATGATACAGGCCCATATATTCCCCCTGCTTAACTCGGAAAAGTCCCTGATCAGCAGCTCGGATCAACGCCCAAGTAACGCCAGATAAGGCTATTGTGCCTTTCATCACAAGATTATCAATAGGATACTTTTCTAGAGGATCTCGAGCACGATTTTGATCTGGCTGTAAACAGTTTTTGACCTGAACTAACCTGTTTTCAATCACTTCAGGTTGAGGCGCATCAAATGGACTACGCAGTGAACCGGCACTATATGGAAAGTATTCAAATTCTTTCATATTAGGGATCGGCTCAACTTTCGGTGTTGCACTGGCTTGCACTTGATCAATAAACTCTTTCTGCTGCGCCGTATCATCATTGCAAGCAGCCAAAAAAATTAGGCTTAAACTGATAGCTACACTTTTAAGGTGCATTTATTTAGCTCCTTGTTCATAGCGATACGTTCTTGCAATAACACTAAATACTAAGTCACGGTCATTAGCTCGTTCTATTCTAAAATCATGCAAACTGACAATTCGTGGTAATTGTGCAACCTTGCCAACAAACTCACCAAACTCATGGTAAGTGCCGACCACCTCAAGATTAATCGGTAATTCTGTATAAAACTCTTTCTTTATCTCTGGCATCCAACCAATCTTTAAAAATGTTAGACCACTTGAAGTGCCCACATAGGTCAAGTCATCTAATAATCCAGGTGTTTCGTTAGATGTAGGGAGTCGTTGTAAGAGTTGAGAAAATTGCGCTTCCATATCTTGCATTTGCTGCTTGTATAAATCTAAATTGTTCGCCCTTGCATACTTGAAGCGATACGAATTTCTCAGCTCTTGCTCTTTATTTACTGCAAAGTCATACTCATCAATTGCTGAAGATACTAAGATTGAATAGCCAATAAACAACATGATCACAGTAACCAGAACGACGCACATGGCTTTGACAGGCTTTGGCCATTCACCAATATTATCTAGCTCAATCTCATTCCAATCGATATCTTGTAACGCTTTAAGATCAAAGTTCATCTAACCATTCCCTCACTTTTTCTCTTTGGCATCTTCAAGTTCTTGATAGGACTTAACGTAAAAGTGCATGGTGAAATCGCTCAACAAGCGATTAGTTTGTTCACCTGCAATAATCCCCTGAATCGTAGGCTTTTCTAATAGATAAGAAGACTCAACCTGCCTTAGCATTTGCGACAAACGATTATTTGATTCACTACGACCTACCACTTTTATCATGTTGCCATCACGCTGGAGACTGGTGAGGTAAACACCCGATGGAACAACACGCGCCACTTCATCTATAATTTGTGTGCCAAGATTACGATTACCTTGTAACTCTTCAATTAGGCGAATACGACGTTGTAAATTACCCTTTTGCTTATTTAGATCATTGATTTCTCGGATCCGTGTATCTAATTTTCGGATTTCAGACTGTAGGTAGTTATTTTTTATTTCTTGCCCTGTGCGAAGGCTATCGTAAAAGCTACCGATCAAATACATCACAAATAAAGAAACACCCACAATACTGCCAATCAAAATTAGGAACTTTTGTTGTGAAGCTTGTCTTTGTTGCTCGCGCCAAGGTAGGAGGTTTATATGTGGCATGTGGTGAAACTCCTAAGCGCTAGACCTGTGGCAAGGGTAAACTGAGGTTTGTGCCTTAACAGTACGTTTCGGTCTACTTTAGGTGCAATTTCCATATCTGAAAACGGATCGGCAATAATCGTGTGGATCCCCAATTCATCGACCAGTAGTCTATCGAGACCTTCAACCAAAGCTGTTCCACCTGATAGCACTAGATAATCGACATGGTCTTTACCACTGGTGGTCATAAACATTTGTACTGCTCGGCGGATCTGTTGCAATAAAGCAGTTTGGAATGGCGCTAGTACTTCAAAAGTATAATTTGGCGGTAAGTCTCCGGTTGTTTTTGCCAACTCGGCTTCATCGAACGTTTTGTTGTAGTAAGCAACAATGCTATTGGTATATTGCTCACCACCAAAGACCTGATCTCGGGTATAAATAGTCTTACCTGATTGAACCACGCTCATCAATGAAATCACCGCACCGATATCAACAATCGCAACGATTTTATCAAATGCATCGGAAGGAAGCTGACCATATAAAGTATCAAGTGAACGACTCAAGGCATAACTCTCAACGTCAACCACTTTAGCTTTGTAGCCTGCCTCTTCTAATGCACTCACTCTTGCTAGTACACTCTCTGTTCTAGCTGCAGAAAGCAGTACATTCACTTTCGACGGATCGGCTTCATTGACTGATATTTTCTCAAAATCTAGACTAACTTCGTCTAATGGGTATGGAATTAAGCTGTCGGCTTCAATGGCGATTTGCGACTCTAGTTCAGCATCGGTTAATGAAACATCCATAAAGATCACTTTGGTTATAACCGTTTGACCTGATACAGCAACTGCTGCGAAAGGGGCATGTTTTGGAAAGCGTTTTTTTAGTTTACTGATTGCACGACCGACCGCCTCAATATCTTGTACGGCTCGTTCAGTAATTGCACCTTTAGGGACAGGTTCAATAGCAACAGCTTCAACGCGATAACCGCTGTGAGTTTGCGAAAGCAAAACAGCTTTAACACAGTGAGAGCCTATATCTATGCCAACCATGAGTGGGGCGTGTGCTTTGAACAATTTACTTAACATACCCTGTGTTTTTATCCTTTATTTTAATTTAAACAGGTTATTATTTATGAACAAAAAATACTAATCGAATTTTGTTCAAGCTATACTAGCAGCCTCTACCCACAATTGGGAGTCTAACTAGGGAATATTACGTGACTTTATTAAAAAGATTTTTACAGTTTATTATCGTCTGCGGGTTTTTAGGCGTACTCACGTTACTAGCACTATATTACTACGTAAAATCAGATATCCCTAGTGTTGAGATACTTAAAGAAGTTCAACTTCAAACACCTATGCAAGTTTTTACCAAAGATGGAAAATTAATCAACCAATTTGGTGAAAAGCGCCGTATTCCCGTTAAGATTGACGACGTTCCTAAACCTTTACTCAATGCATTTTTAGCAACAGAAGATAATCGTTTTTATGAGCATTTTGGTATAGATCCTATCGGGATCGTCCGTTCGGCTATTGTATTGATCAGTACAGGGCAAAAGAAACAAGGTGCCAGTACAATCACCATGCAGTTGGCAAGAAATTTCTTTTTAACCCGCGAAAAAGCTTATATTCGTAAGGTAAAAGAAATTTTCATTGCGCTACACATAGAACAATTATTGTCAAAAGATGAAATCTTAGAACTGTATTTAAATAAGATTGAATTAGGCCACCGTTCGTTTGGCATTGGTGCCGCAGCACAGGTTTATTATGGTAAAGAGTTACACGAGCTCACATTAGCGCAGATGGCCATGATCGCTGGATTACCAAAGGCACCTTCAGCGCTAAACCCTATCAGTAACCCGACTCGTGCCAAATCTCGCAGGAATGTGGTTTTAGGTCGAATGCTGACAGAAAAGTACATCACTCGCAGTGAATATAATGAGGCAACACAAGCCCCTATTACTGCAAAGCGACACGGTGCAGAAATAGAGCTTTATGCACCTTATATTTCTGAAATGGTCCGTGCATATATGGTAGAGCGCTATGGTGCTGACAAAGCCTATAACAATGGCTTTAGAGTTTATACGAGTGTTGAATCTGAAATTCAGCTTGCCGCACAACAAGCACTCATTAACAATCTGCATGATTATGACATGCGTCACGGCTATCGAGGGCCTGAATCTGTGCTATGGCAACACGAGATAGACCCTATTCCTGCCCGTGCAGAACTACTTAAAACACTCAATGACGTTAATGAAATTGACCCACTCGTTGCCGGTATAGTCACGCATGTTTACGAGCAGAGCGCTGAGGTGCTATTAAAGTCAGGTCAATCTGTGGTCATTGAGTGGGATGGTCTGAAGTGGGCGCGCGCATACATCAACGAAAAACGACAAGGTGATGCCCCTAAAGCAGCGGACGATGTACTTTCGCCTGGTATGCAGATTTGGTTACGAGAAAATAATGGCTGGCAATTAAGTCAGTATCCACAACCATCGAGTGCCATTGTATCTTTAGATCCAAAAGATGGCCGGATCAAAGCCTTAGTCGGTGGTTATAGTTTCGCACAAAGCCAATATAACCGTGCAGTGCAAGCGAAACGTCAGGTTGGTTCAAATATTAAACCCTTTATTTATTCAGCGGCATTAGAAGACGGTTATACACTTGCTTCAATTATTAATGATGCACCTATCAACCATTGGGATAAAAGCCTAGGTGTTGCATGGCGACCTAAAAATAGTCCTGAAGTATATAGCGGTCCGATTAGAATTCGTCGCGCATTAGCGCAATCAAAAAACGTCGTCTCAGTTAGATTACTAAGAGGCGTTGGCCTGCAGCGCTCTGCCGATCATTTACTTAAATTTGGTTTTGCTGATGAAGATATTAATCGTAGTGAATCTTTAGCATTAGGTAGCGCTGCAATCACACCATTAGAAATGGCTCGCGGCATGAGCACCTTTGCTAATGGCGGTCATCTAATTGAACCTTATTTTATCAGTGAGATAACAGATGCCTATGGTAATTCACTGGGTAAAGCTCAGCCATTAATCGCATGTGATGAAGAGCTGCGCCTCGAAAATACTATGCAATGTGCACCACAAATTATCAGTGAACAAAATGCTTTTCTTGTCTCAAGTGCATTACATAGCGCGATTTGGGGTGGCGGTAGCTGGAAACACAAAACAGGATGGGTTGGTACAGGTTGGCGAGCGCAAACTTTAAAACGCAGAGACTTATCAGGTAAGACTGGTACCACCAATAACTCAGTGGATACTTGGTTCACGGGCTACAATCGAAATGTATTAACCACAGTGTGGGTGGGCTTTGACGATGCAAGCAAATCTCTTGGTCGCGCAGCCTACAACAATAATCTAGGTAAAGGCCAAGCAGTTGGTGCTGAAGCAGGCGCAATTACCGCACAGCCAGCTTGGGTGCGCTTTATGAAAACAGCACTTCAAAATGAACCGCTTGCACCGATTGACCCGGCACCTGGCTTAACTTCTGTTAGAGTTGATTTAAAAACTGGCTTATTAAGTTCGAAAAACGATCACACTAGCCGTTTCGAATACTTTGAGTCTGACACTGTACCGACTAAATATGTGCAGCAAGATAAGTCAAAAACCCCATTCTCTTCTGACTCTTTGCCTGAACAAGATGAGCTGTTCTAACACATAAGCTATATCTAACGGTTAAACAAAAAAAGCGAAGTGCTAAAAACACTTCGCTTTTTTTGTTTTAAGTAACAGTAACTCGTGGCTATTTAAGATTCTGACATAACCAGAATAAATCTGAATGAATGCCCGCTGCAGTCACTTCTTTACCAGCTCCTGGCCCTTGAATAACAAGAGGATTTGCATCATACCATAGGGTTTTCACTACAAAGATATTATCGCCTGGTGTTAAGTTGGCAATCGCAGAACCTTGCTCAGCAAACGCAATACCCACATTTGCGTCAACCTTGCCATCTTCAGCGATACTTAATAAACCGGTATAACGCAGTTCGCAATCATTGGCTTTCGCCTGTGCAAACTTAGTCTCATAAAACGCGTCTAGCTCGCTTTTCTTGGCAAGAAAGTCTTGCCAGCTACCAGTTGCTAAATGCTCAGGCATTAATGGTTCTAAACCAATATCATCTACATCTAATGAAAGACCAAGCTCCCGGGCAAGAATTAACAGCTTACGCTGCATGTCTCGACCTGATAAATCTTCGCGAGGATCTGGCTCTGTATAACCCATAGCCTGTGCTTCTAGTACTAAGTCTGAGAAAGCTTTACTGCCATCATACTCACTGCACAACCAAGACAAGGTACCCGAAAACACACCTTCAACTTGGGTGATTTTATCACCGCTATTTTGCAGGTCAGCTAACGCAAAATTAACCGGTAAGCCCGCGCCAACACTGGTGTTATAACGCCATAGTAAATTACGTTCTTCAAGTTGCTGACGCAAAGATAAATACCAGTCTTGATGCGCTGTGCCTGCATACTTATTAGCACTGATAAGGTGGCAATCACGCTTAACGAACTCTGGGTATAACAAGCTAAATGACTCACTCGCAGTGATATCAACCACTACTTTATGCTCATAATCTAGCTCTTCAATACGCTCTAGCACTTCATTTTGCGCATATGCTTGCGCTTCATTTTGCCACTGAGTTTGCCAGTTATCTAAATTTAAACCACTGGCTGCAAATAGCATTTGCTGCGAGCGTAATAAACCGACAACTTTTAAATCAAATTGCGCTTGCAAACGAGCAACCTGAGTTTGGCACTGTTCAAGGAAAACCTCACCAACATTACCTAGACCCGCAATGATAACCGCCAGCTCTCGACCTTTATTCACTAGTTTGTCATGTAAAATAGCCAAAACATCGCTGTCAATCGCTTGATCTGTTAAAAACAGTGCATAATCTTCATCACTATGTGCAAATCTGAGTACCACGTCTTGCTCTGCCAACACTGATTTAGCCTGCAGCTCTAATGCAGAGATATCGGATTTTGCTGCAACCAGTGCAAAGCCTTGTAAGTGGCTTTCAACCAAGGTGAGACGGCCTGCAAAATATTGGCTTACTTGATGTGTGAAAGCACCTGGTAGCAATAAAAACTCTTCGCCATTTTGTACAAAGTGATGAATACTATGCTGGATAAGCTGACTCACTTCACGCACTTCATTAACACCTAAACGGTCAACACGCACAAGATCTAAATTATCAAATGACGTAATAAAACGTTTCGCCTTACTGTAACCCGCTTTAACGATTTCAGTACCTGGTGCTTCAGGGTCAAAACTGCTACGAACCTGTAACTTGATGCTGGTATTTTTCAAAGGAGATAAAGTTTTAGCATGCAATACAGGATTACCTAAACGCGCTAGTAAATTTGCTTGTTCACGACACACTTTAGGGTATTTAATTGCATTGCTGACTTTTCGTGGATCGGTGCTGAATACACCTTGCGTATCTGTCCAGATAGAGACTGCACCTGCATCGCTATAATTTGCTAACAATGTTGCGCTGTAGTCACTACCATTGCGTCCCAACGTCACAGTATTGCCTTGGTCGTCAGCGGCAATAAAACCTGTGACCACAAAGATGTGATCGTTATCTAAGGTCGCTAAGCACGCTTGCTTATTTTGTTGATGCACTAACTGACCGTTATGCACAGTAAATAACGTTCTGGCATCAATCGCTTGGGCTTGTAAACCGGACTCTGATAAGTAGTTTGCTAGAATGCGCGCAGACCATAATTCACCGTGTGCTAATAGCTCAGCTTCATTTAGAGTTTTACTGTTCGCAGCTTGGGTGATCACTTGTAATTCAGTTAACAGTGTATCGGCCAATTGACGCTGCTTTTCCCCCTGGAATAGTGCGTTAATCAGTTCGACTTGATGGTTCTCAACCTGTAATAGAATATCGTTAAAACTTTGCTGCTCTTGTTGCTGATAACTCTGCCATAGTTTAACTAGGGTATTGGTTGTTTTACCTGCTGCAGAAACCACAACACAATCGCCCAACTGACACTGGCCAACCACGATCTGTGCGACAGCCTGATAACGCGAGGCCGAGCTTAAGCTCGACCCACCAAATTTATGTACTACTCTTGTCATTTTCTTTTACCAAAGTGCTGGATGGGCAGGTGTTAATTTACAGGCTTTGTTATCAGCAGGCGCAGGAGCTTTACCTGGCTTTGTTTTAGCAAAAGCCGCTTCGAGGTCTGCAAGTAGATCTACTACTTCCTCAATACCGACAGAAATACGGATCAAAGTATCGCCTACACCCGCTTCTAAACGTGCTTTAGGTTCCATGCCTGCATGTGTCATGGTTGCAGGGTGACAAATTAAACTCTCAACACCACCTAAAGACTCTGCCAACGAGAACTCTTTCACTGTTGTTAAGAATGCCGCAGCATCTTCAAGACCACCTGCGATATCAAAACTCACCATGCCACCAAACCCTAACTGCTGTTTTTTCGCCAGTTCGTGTTGTGGATGTGACTCAAGACCTGGGTAATACACTTTGCGAACGTACTCAGACTGTTCTAAGTACTTGGCGATAGCTAAGGCATTTTCTTCGTGCTGCTTAAGACGCACTTTAAGAGTTCTTAAACCACGTAATGTCAGATAGCTATCGAATGGTGCACCCGTAATACCAATATTATTTGCCCACCAAGCCAGCTCTTCGCCTAACGCTTGGGTTTTCGCTATTACCGCACCGCCAACAACATCAGAATGGCCGTTAATGTATTTCGTGGTCGAATGCACCACAATATCAACACCAAACGAAATTGGGTTTTGTAGCGCAGGAGATAAAAACGTATTGTCAGCCCCAACTAATGCTCCCACTGCATGGGCTGCATTCACAACCGCCTCTATATCTGTAAGACGAAGAATTGGGTTACTCGGTGTTTCAATCCAAACCAGTTTAGGTTTGATCTCTGCAATTTGTGCAAGGCTGTCAGCGCGAGTTAAATCTAAAACTTTTAGTTTTAACAAGCCACGCTTTTCAAGTGATGTGAATAAACGATAACTACCACCATAACAATCATGTGGAATAACTAAGGTATCGTCGTGGTTTAAAAGTTGTGTTACTAGGTGTACAGCTGCCATACCGGTCGCTGTGATGATGCCTTTTTCTCCACCCTCAAGCTGCGCTAATGCTTCAGCTAGAATATCGCGATTTGGGTTACCGCTACGGCCGTAATCGTAATCACGCTTAGTATCGAAGTCAGCGAACGAATACGTTGTTGAAAGATAAAGAGGAGGCACAACCGCACCATGATGTTTATCGGCTTCGATACCATGTCTGACTGCGACTGTAGATTTATTGCGTTGGCTCATATCACCACCTAGTATATGGATGTTTAGACGTCTAAAAGGTTAGATGATCAAATTAGAGAAGTCAAAACATTTATACTGCTAAATGGCTATTTAACTAGAATTTGACTATCTTTTTTAAACCGATAAAATTTCGCCACCTCGTTAACTAATATTGTTAATAAGACTGGGTTTTTGACCATAAATCGGTACATTAACCTTAGTTTGAGTTGGGCGTTAGTCAAACTAGGTCAATTAAAGCCGTCGCAAACGAGCGTAGTCTTATTGGCAGTAATTACTCTAAAGGCATCAGAAAAAATATTATGGCTAAATGGAATGGTGAATATATTCACCCTTATGCAGAGCATGGCAAAAAATCAGAGCAAGTGAAGAAGATCACCGTATCTATTCCTTTAAATGTGTTAAAAGTACTGACTGATGAGCGTACCCGCCGTCAAGTGAACAACTTGCGCCATGCAACAAACAGCGAGTTACTGTGTGAAGCATTTCTGCATGCCTTTACGGGCCAACCGTTGCCGAGCGACGAGGACTTACGTAAAGACAATCCGGAGAAGATCCCTGTTGAAGTGCGTAACATTATGAAAGAGATGGGCTTAGAGATCCCAGAGATTAACGAAGAAGGTTAATCAGCTTTTTTGTTATTACAAAGAAAACATAAAAAAACCTCGCCGTTGCGAGGTTTTTTATTAATTTAATCTTGCCTAAGATTCAAATTGTGCCATGTAGTTTTCTGGTAGTTCGATTTGCGCAACGCCAGAATCAATCGCAGCCTGTGCTACAGCTTTAGCAATGCGAGGCAATAAACGCGGATCCATTGGCTTAGGAATAATATACTCAGCGCCAAACTCTAACGACTCAACATCGGCTGCTTTAAGCACTTGCTCAGGCACTGGCTCTTTCGCAATACCACGAATGGCTTCTACCGCTGCGATCTTCATTTCATCGTTAATCGCTGTTGCACGCACATCAAGTGCACCACGGAAGATAAACGGGAAACATAAAACATTGTTCACTTGGTTAGGATAATCTGAACGACCTGTCGCCATAATTAAATCGTTACGTGCACCATGTGCAACTTCTGGATTAATTTCAGGGTCAGGATTTGAACAGGCGAATACTACTGGCTTGTCTGCCATAAGCTTTAGGTCTTCTGGAGAAAGTAAGTCAGGGCCAGATACACCCACAAACACATCTGCTTCTGCAATAACGTCTTGAAGCGTACGCTTATCAGTGTTGTTAGCAAATAGCTTTTTGTACTCGTTCAAGTCATCACGACGCGTATGGATAACGCCTTTACGGTCTAACATGTAAATGTGCTCACGCTGTGCACCACATTTAATCAACAGTTCCATACATGCGATTGCTGCAGCGCCTGCACCTAAACATACAATGATAGCGTCATGAATGTCTTTGCCTTGTACTTCCAACGCATTCAACATACCCGCAGCAGTTACAATCGCAGTACCATGCTGGTCGTCGTGGAATACAGGAATATCACAACGCTCTATAAGCGCTTTTTCAATCTCAAAACATTCTGGTGCTTTAATATCTTCAAGGTTGATACCACCAAAGGTGTCTGCAATATTCGCAACCGTGTTAATAAAATCTTCTGTGGTGCGGTGCTTTACTTCAATGTCGATTGAATCTAAGCCTGCAAAACGTTTGAATAGTAGCGCTTTACCTTCCATTACTGGTTTAGAAGCAAGTGGGCCTAAGTTACCTAAACCTAAAATTGCAGTACCATTACTGATCACCGCAACCATATTGCCTTTACCTGTATATCGGTAAGCATTAGCAGGGTCTGCAGCAATTTCTCGAACTGGCTCAGCCACACCTGGGCTGTAGGCCAACGCAAGATCTTTAACTGTTTCGGCTGGTTTAGTTAATTCAACACTGATTTTACCTGGAACGGGATGAGCGTGGTAATGTAAAGCTTGTTCACGAAAGTCTGACATGACGCGATTTTTTCCTGCAAAGAAGTTAAAAGTGAGAGTGAAATAATTCGCAATAACTAAAAGATACTCGCTTTCTAGATATATTCAAGCAATTTCAGGTCTATCCACTTTTTAGCGAAATTTATCTGCAAGATGCCGTAATTTTGCAGATTTTATTAAACATTCTTTTAGCTTTTTTGACATTTCATTGACCTAAAAAAGGGCCAGCGCGCTTAATAAACCAGCAATTTATGCGACTAAAAATGTCACCCTAGCAATCACGAAAAGAAAATCAAACTTAACGATTTTTACTGAATTTTAGACCCTTTTAAACACATTTAGACAACTTTAACACTCAAAACAAAACCAGTTAAAACAACCGTATCTTTGAGAAAGCTAAAGTCAATCTCGATAAAAAGTGCAAAGTTATGCATTTAGTTATTACGCCATTCTGTACGGCTTTGCTATGAAAAAGGTTTGATGCATCAGAAAGAATTTTGCAGAAGAACGACCAGATAAGCGATGCTAAGTCAGCAGGAAATAATGAATATTCAGAGGATTAATGAAATTCAGACATAAAAAAAGCACCCAAATGGATGCTTTTCTCAAACAAGCGATGCTTATTTCTTGCTGCTAAGAGCACCGAAACGCTTGTTGAAGCGATCAACACGACCACCTGTATCAAGAATCTTCTGCTTACCAGTGTAGAACGGGTGACATGCAGAACATACGTCTAGGTGAATGTCTTTACATAGTGTCGAACGAGTTTCGAATTTGTTACCACATGAACAAGTTGCTGTGATTGACTCGTACTTAGGGTGGATACCTTCTTTCATAGTAAACCTCTAGGTTAGGCCGTATCGCTCTCCAAACCCGAAGTTTGGCACCATACGTAGTTATATTCAAATTAGTGGACGCGTATTTTATTGAAGTAGCCAGAGATCTACAAGCAATAATTGCACAAAAAGTAAATAAATCCCGCGTTCATTACACCTAATCCAATGAACAGCAATTTACCGAGCGTTTTTCACTGGGATTTCAAGGTCTGCTTTAGTACATTATAACCATCTACTGTCATGTTCGAACATTCATGCTATTTGTTGAAGTTGCCCTAAAAGTCCCACTACATAGAACCTTTGATTATAAAATCGCCCCGAATATTAGAGTTCAAAAAGGCTGTCGTGTATGGGTGACTTTTGCCAATAGAAAATTGGTCGCCATGGTCGTTGACATCAAGACTCAGTCAGATGTGCCCGATAATAAAATCAAAGCCATTACCTCTGTCATAGATGAGCGCCCGATTATCAATGATGCGTATCTTACCTTTTTGAAATTTACAGCACGTTATTATTGCCACTCGCTAGGCGAAACCATTTTTACTGCGCTGCCAGCATCTTTGCGTCAAGGTGAACATCCAGATAAAACCCAAGTGCCCGATTACACTCTCACTGAGGAAGGAAAAGCATCTCCCAAGCTTCGCGCAAAAAAGCAACTAGCACTGATTGAGCATTTAAAAGGCTCGGGCGTAACGAGCCTCACTGAGTTAAAGGCATTAGGGTTTACAACACAACAAATTAAACCACTCAAAGAGAAAGGCCTAATAACAGAAGCCATTAGCCACTGTGAAGCTTGGTCGTCAAACACACTTGAGATTGCAAGCAAACCGCGTCTAAATGAAGAGCAAGCTGCCATTTGTGCCGCTGTGAATCAACAAGTAGGGTATCGCACTTTCTTAATTGAAGGGGTCACGGGCAGTGGTAAAACTGAAGTTTACTTACAATGTCTAGAGAAGGTACTCAATGCCGGTAAACAAGCACTGGTTTTAGTGCCAGAAATTGGCCTGACGCCACAAACCGTCAATCGCTTCAGGCGCCGCTTTCCAGATACTCCCATTGATTTATGGCATTCAAATTTAACTGATAATGAGCGCTTACACACTTGGCGGCGCGCTGAGCAAGGTAGTAGCGCGCTCGTTATCGCAACTCGTTCAGGGATTTTCTTACCTTTTAAAAGTCTAGGCATTGTCGTGGTAGATGAAGAGCATGACGGATCTTTTAAGCAACAAGATGGACTGCGTTATCACGCTCGAGACTTGGCTGTTTACCGCTCTGCAACACAGCAAATACCGCTTTTATTAGGCACTGCAACTCCCGCACTAGAAACCCTACACAATGCACTCAGTGACAAATACCAATTAGTGTCGCTGACTAAACGTGCGCAAACCAAAGTAGATAACGCCTACTTGTTGGTTGATATGAAAGGCCAGCCGCATCAAAATGGTTTTGCACCAAGCACTTTACAGCATATTGAACGTACGCTTGCACGTGGCAAGCAAGTCATGGTGTTTTTAAACCGACGGGGTTATGCGCCAACTTTAATGTGTCATGAGTGTGGCTGGCTCAGCGAGTGTCACCGCTGTAGTGCCAGTGCCACCTACCATAAAGGCATGTCACGCTTAGTATGCCATCACTGTGGTGAGCAAAGCTATGTGCCACCCCAGTGTGTTGACTGTGGCAGTACCAATATTTTGCCAGTGGGTTTGGGCACTGAACAAGTTGAACAGTTTTTAAAATTGCAATTTCCCGACACGCCACTGAGCCGTATAGATCGAGATTCAACCCGCCGTAAAGGCGCACTCGAAGAAGCCCTCAATGAAATTAATGAAGGTGGCGCACGTATCCTGGTTGGCACTCAAATGCTGGCGAAAGGTCACCACTTTGCAGATGTCAGCCTAGTGGTTATCTTAGATGTCGACAGTGGTTTATACAGTAGTGACTTTAGAGCCACAGAACATATGGCTCAATTAATAACTCAAGTTGCTGGACGCGCTGGGCGCAGTGGCGAACCCGGCACGGTATTATTACAGACTCATTATTGCGAACACCCGCTGTTACAAGATCTAGTCAATAATGGCTACGGCGACTTTGCCCGTTATGCACTCAAAGAGCGTGAAGAAGTTGCCTTACCACCATTTTCTTTCTTAGCTTTAATACGCGCCGAAGCTAACAATGCCAAATTAGTCATCGACTTTTTATCGGATCTGGTTCCTGCAAGCCCATTCTCTGGTATACAATTGCTCGGACCAATTCCCGCGCCGATGGAGCGCGTGGCAGGAAAATATCGATATCAATTACATATTCAAGCGCAGGACCGTGTAATTCTTCATAGTTATTTAACTCAGTTATTGGCTTATGTAGATAAACACCCCTTAGCAAACCGACTGCGCTGGAGTATAGACATAGATCCTATGGATACTTATTAAGTAACTTATGGCACAACACGACTTTATAAATAAAAAGCCAAAAGGCAGAAATACCAAAAAAGCGGCGCCTAGCCCAAAACCCGTCTCAAAATTGCTTATCTTGCTGGCCTTACTGCTCGTTGGCGGTTTTGCATATAGTCTTTGGTATATCACACAAAATGCCGATCCTAAAAAAGTAGAAGAAGCCGCCAAACCAATTGCCAAAAAAGAGCAACCAGTGGTGAAACCTAAGCCTAAAGATCCTGACTTTATTCAAGAAATTAAAGACGCAGAAATCAAAGTCGAGATTAAAGAAATCAAAAAACGCGGTCCATACCAGATGCAGTGTGGTTCATTCAGAAAACACGAAGACGCAGAGAGCATGAAAGCACAAATTGCTTTTGTTGGCCTAGTTGCTGAAATCCGCAGAACCGAAGGGTCAAATGGTGTCTGGTTTAGAGTACGTCTAGGCCCTTATGAAAATAAGCGACAAGCGGAAAGCGATAAAAATAAGCTCAAGCGTATCAACATCGTAAGCTGTGGAATTTGGGGCTGGACTTGATTTCTCACTAACAGCCCATATACCTACAGCAATCTAAGATATTTAAGTAAGACAAGTGTGAGTTAACGCACAGTAAGGAATTTTATGACTACTATCGTAAGCGTGCGTCGTGACGACAAAGTTGTTATCGGCGGCGACGGTCAAGTGTCACTTGGCAATACAGTAATGAAAGGTAATGCCAAAAAAGTACGCCGTCTTTATAACGGTAAAGTATTAGCGGGTTTTGCCGGTGGTACTGCAGATGCATTTACATTATTTGAGCGCTTTGAAAGCAAACTAGAAATGCACCAAGGCCATTTAACCAAAGCAGCTGTGGAAATGGCGAAAGACTGGCGTAGCGACCGCGCGCTTCGTAAACTAGAAGCCCTGTTGGCAGTTGCTGATGAAACCGCTTCTTTGATCATCACAGGTAACGGTGACGTAGTGCAACCAGAGCATGATTTAATCGCCATTGGTAGTGGTGGTAACTTTGCACAATCTGCTGCAACTGCACTGTTAGAGAATACAGATCTAAGTGCACGTGAAATTGTAGAAAAAAGCCTAAAAATTGCTGGCGATATTTGCGTATTCACTAATAATTTCCAAACCATCGAAGAACTATAGAGGATTGCCATGACTGCGATGACCCCAAGAGAGATCGTGCACGAGTTAGATCAGCACATTATCGGTCAAGATAAAGCCAAAAAAGCCGTGGCAATTGCACTTCGTAACCGCTGGCGTCGTATGCAACTTAACGACGATTTGCGCTCTGAAGTAACCCCAAAGAATATTCTAATGATCGGCCCAACAGGTGTCGGTAAAACGGAGATTGCACGCCGTTTAGCAAAACTTGCAAATGCGCCTTTCCTGAAAGTTGAAGCAACTAAATTCACAGAAGTGGGCTATGTAGGTAAAGAAGTTGAGACTATCATCCGTGATCTTGTTGACATCTCAATCAAAATGACGCGTGAGCAACAAGCTAAAAAACACCAACATCGCGCAGAAGAAGCCGCAGAAGAACGTATTCTTGATGCGCTACTTCCACCAGCAAAAGATGCATGGGGTGAGACTCAACCAGCCGAGAACAATAGTACTCGTCAGGTATTCCGTAAGAAATTACGTGAAGGTCAGCTAGACGACAAAGAAATTGACATTGATGTTGCTGAAGTTGCACCTCAAGTTGAGATCATGGCACCACCAGGTATGGAAGAAATGACCAACCAACTACAAGGTCTATTCCAAAACATGGGTGGCGACAAGCGTAAAAACCGTAAGCTGAAAATCAAAGATGCTTTCAAGCTTCTTGTTGAAGAAGAAGCCGCTAAAATGGTGAATCAAGAAGAGCTTAAAGAACAAGCTATTTTTGCCGTAGAGCAAAACGGTATTGTGTTCATCGATGAAATCGACAAAATCTGTAAGCGCGGTGAAGCACAAGGTCCTGATGTGAGCCGTGAAGGTGTACAGCGTGATTTGCTGCCTCTAATTGAAGGCTCAACGGTCAGCACGAAACACGGTATGGTTAAAACTGACCATATTCTTTTCATTGCCTCTGGTGCGTTCCAAATGTCAAAGCCGTCTGACTTAATTCCTGAGTTACAAGGTCGCTTACCTATTCGTGTAGAACTTGAAGCTTTATCGGCAGCTGATTTCAAACGCATTCTTACCGAGCCTCATGCATCGCTTACTGAACAACAACAAGCACTACTTGGCACCGAGCAAGTGACTGTCGACTTCACTGATGATGCGCTCACTAAGATTGCAGAAGCTGCATGGCAAGTAAACGAGAAAACAGAAAACATCGGTGCACGTCGCCTTCATACTGTGATGGAAAAGCTGATGGAAGAAATCTCTTTTGATGCTTCTGAGAAGACAGGCACAACGCTTTCTATCGATGCAAGCTATGTTGAGCAGCATTTAGATATGCTGGTACAAGATGAAGACTTAAGCCGCTTTATTCTTTAAATTTAGTAAAGATTATGCGTTACAATTAAGCGGGGCCTGTGCTCCGCTTTTTTGTAAGATATAGATAAAATACTCATTGAGAACAGTCATGTATATTGTCAATAAACTTCACTATCATACCGTTTCCAAAGCGCTCGACATTCATTTCGATGATGAGCAAGTATTCACGTTAAGCTGTGAGTATTTAAGAACACACTCCCCTTCTGCTGAAGTACAAGGGCATGGTAATCAGTCTAAAGATCCTCTGAACTTGGTGTTAAATAAGCAAGAAGTAGCCATCAGAAAGCTTGAGCCTGTTGGACATTATGCTGTGAGACTTATTTTTGATGACGACCATGACTCAGGGCTGTATAGCTGGCAATATTTACGAGTACTATCAGAAGAACAGACTGAACGTTGGCAGAGATACCAAGCGAGAGTTGAGGACTATCATGCCAATAAAGATCGTATTCCAATCAAGTTCACGCCCTAGCCTAGAGTGCTAAAACTTGAATATAAAAAAACGCAGCAAACGCTGCGTTTTTTAGTTTTATTAGCAAGCTAGTAGCGGTACTTATTTAATATCTATATTTAGCAACTGCCTCATGTAGAACTTTGGCTTGCTCTGAAACCTCTTCACTACTTTGGGCGTTACTCTGTGCATGCTCAGATGCAACTTGCGCAATATCCCGAATGCGAACAACGTTCTTATTCACCTCAGAAGCAACCTGGTTCTGTTCATCAATGGCAGTTGCGATGTGCGTGCTCATTTCCATAATGGTTTGCACGTCTGCTGTAATCGAGCTTAATAACTCACCAGCCTTCTCGGCCTGAGAAACACTCTCACTACCTTGAGAGCGACATTGTTGCATGATAGTGACAACAGACTGTGTGCGCTCTTGTAGAGTAGAAATGATACTCTCAATTTCTTGTGTCGAATCTTGCGTACGCTGTGCTAAAGAGCGAACTTCATCAGCAACAACAGCAAAGCCTCGACCTTGCTCACCTGCACGTGCAGCTTCAATTGCCGCATTCAAAGCAAGTAAATTTGTCTGCTCTGCAATACCACGGATAACATCTAAAACCGAACCAATTGTTTCAGCATCACGTTCAAGTTGCGAAACAACATCTGATGCGCCACCTAATGAATCAGATAAGGCCATAATACGCTGAATTGTCGCATCGACTTCTACTCTACCTTGTTGCGCATTGCCATTAGTTGACTCAGCTTTATTCGCTGCAGCTTCAGTATTATGTGAGATATCTTGAATCGTCGCTTGCATCTCAGTCGCTGCAGTCGCGACCATATCCGCCTCATGCAACTGCTCATGCATACCCGCACTGGTTTGTGCGGTAGTTTCACTTAGATGATGAGTCGCTTCATTAATCGTACCTAAAGCCGTGTTTACTTCTGAGATCAGAATCTTGAAGTCACCTATCAAGCTATTAAAATCTTCTGTCATCGTGGTAATTTCATCATTACCAGTAGACTCAATTTTAATTGCTAAGTTGTTTTCACGGCGAATTCGCTCAATGGTTTGATAGACACGTTCCACAGGTCCAATTATTGAACGACTAGTAGACAGTACCAAAATCATAACGATAATCGCTGCGACGACAAATATACCTATGGCAGCAGCTTGCGTTGCTCTAGCATTATCCTCAATAGCTTGCTTTGTTTGCAGTACAATATTCTCAACCGTTGCATCACCTTGCTTTACAATTTTAACCATCTCGCCTAATGCACCGCTATCAAGCGATACACCTAGTTCGACTTGTGCATCAACAAGGTTAGTGAACTTGTTTTTGTATTCCAAAAGTAAAGGTGATAAGCCGTAAGACTGTAATTTGGGGTAAAGCTCATCGTAGGTTTTATTAAATTTACCTAGGTATTTGGTATCTAGGCGAAGCATAAAGTCTTTTTCAGCTCGTCTAAGTTGTAGCATCAAGCTTAGTAATTCGAAGTTGTTGTGTTGCTTTAACCCTGTTTCGACTTCATGCACCGCAGAACGTAACGCACCATATAATGCATCTTTAGGGTGTAAACCAATCTTCTTTTGCAGAACGACTACAGTTTCAAATGTTTCTTTGTAAGATCGACTTAACCCACGAAACTTTTCAAGCTCCCCTTGATCAATAGATAAGTCATCCAGTAAAACATTTAATAGATCTATCTTTGTGATTAAGTGCTGATATTCTTTATCAAATTGACTAAGCGCTTCCGTGTCCTTATAGAATAGAAAATTCTTCTCAAACTTGCGCATGGATAACTCATGAATTTCAAGCTCTTCAGCGTACTGAATTGCTTCGTTGAGTTTAAGCATTGTGCGAGCTTCAAAGATAATCACCGCTAGCATTACCAGCATTGCGATACCAACAACTATCGCATTGAGCTGTAAACGCCTTTTGATGGTTAAATTTTCTAATAAGGCCATACTGTTACCTAAGGTTATAAAACATATGCTTAGTATAGACCAAGGCTGAAAATTAGGCTTTTAGATTTCACATAAAAACAATAAAAAAGTGCCAATATGCGCAATAATTAAACGGATTTTCTATTTGGAACTATCCAACTTTCAATGATTTCCAAACGAAATCATGCAATGCGCTGACATCATGCCATTGCTCTGCTTTAATCCACTCAACAAGGGCACACGGATCTGCTGAAAAATCCACCGATTTTTTAGGCGCGGTGTCCAAAAAATCTTCAACTGCATTGGCATTTAAATAATGCATCTGCTTTGCCCAGCCAAGTTTAATTAACAAGCTTGCATCAATCACCTGTGTTAGTTCTTGCTCAAGTGGTTTAATTAATAGGCTTTTTCCCATATTCAGTGCTGCATTAAGTACTTCAAATTGCGCATGTGCAATCACGCCTTTACAACTTTTCATATCATGTAATAACTGCTCATGATCATCGGGCCGGTAATGAATATTGCCCACCGACCTCACCTCTGCTGCTGGGTGAAAACAATAAAATTCCGTATTTGGAAAGCTTGCCAATAATACCTCTATCGCCTCTAATTTTTCTGACGGCAAATAAACAACCACCTTATTTTTAATACAAGTCGTGTTATAGCTAGGCACGATAGGAGGCAAAATATTTTTCGCAAAAGGGATCCAGTGAAACCCAACACGGTAATCAGCAGGCACTAACCATTGCTGCCAAATTCTCGTTAGATTCGCCCCTTCAAAAGGCAGTTGATGATGGTTTACTGCCACATGATGCCCCAAAGCGAGCACAGGGAACCCTGAAAGCTTTGCCGACCAGGCGACAATCGACTCATTGTCAGTAATGACTAAGTCATAATTTGCGACTTTAAAATATGCTCGATGAGTAAAAATATCAGAAACTTTTTGTCTGAAGGTTTTCGTAAAGCGATTTGGTTTATGCCGCACCGAGCAACTCCCCACTTTAAGCGCTTCAATTTCGGCAATTATCTGCTTACTCATAGGGTTTGACAGACTATTACCGGATAGGATCACATCTGAGTTTACTTGATGCGCTTTGAAGCACTGAATCAACAAAAGTGTTTGCTGTAATTGTGCAAGATCGATGATTTTTGCTGCATATAACACTTTCAATGAATTCACCTTATTTGTTCCTTGTGGCAAGAACACCTGGGCGTTGTCAAAACTGGCATTTCTTACACAAAACTGTTGTCTACTGATTAAACTTTAGACTTTAAAAGTAACAGTTGGGTGAACTTTTTAAGACACTATTATGGAATTCAAAAGACTTTGATTGAACGCACAAAGTGCCTGCTTTTACAGCAATTTTGCCATTGCTATGAGCTTGCATCAGAGTATACTGGAACAAACACACACTCTCTGGAGAACTCAATATGGACTACAGCACATCTGACTTATGCGATCATTTTGCAGATGCTATCGATGTACTTGAACCCATGTTCATTAACTTTGGTGGACACTCTGCATTTTGCGGTCGCATCGTCACAGTGAAATGCTTTGAAAACAACGAACTGATTCAAGAGATTTTAGAACAAGATGGTACTGGTAAAATTCTATTAATTGATGGTGGTGGCTCTTCGCGCCGAGCGCTGATTGATATCGAATTGGCTGAACTGGCTGTAGAGAATCATTGGCAAGGTATTGTTGTTTATGGTGCAGTTAGGCATGTTGATGAACTCGAAGAGTGTGAATTAGGTATACAAGCTATTGCGTCTATTCCAGTCGCAGCTGATAGCCAAGGTAGTGGCGAGCAAGGTGTCCCCGTCAACTTTGCAGGTGTTTCGTTTTATGAAGACGATTACCTATATGCTGACAGCACAGGGATTATCATTTCCGCCGAAGAGCTGGTACTTGAAGATGCGCTTGAAGAAGTCGAAGCATAATGAGTAACTGGTTAATTCGATATAGTGAAGCCGATACAAAGTGCTTTACTACCAGCAGAGCGAATGAAACTCGCTTTTGGCAATCAATCTCTTATTTAGATCAATCTGCCCCTTTAGAAAGTGCACTAAAAGATGCAGCTGAGTTTGGTATTAAATATGTTTTACTCGGCATTAACGAGGACATAGGCCCAAGAGCAAACTGTGGTCGCGGAGGCGCAACACAAGGTTGGCAAGCGTTTTTAAAACGCTTTTTAAACTTACCTAGTAATGAGTTCCTAGATCCCAGATCAGTATTGCTGTTAGGCGAAGTCAATTCTGATGATTTGCAATCACAAAGCAAAACATTGGATAACGCAAATGCCGAAGGTTTAGCACAATTAAGACGTTTATGTGGCGAATTAGATGAGCGAGTGACAGCCGTTTTAAAACCTGTTTTTGATGCAGGTTTAGAAGCGATTGTCATAGGTGGTGGCCACAATAATTGTTACCCAATTTTAAAAGCCTTAAGCACCAGTGAAGCTAAGCCATGTAATGCTATTAACTTTGACCCACATGCTGATTTTAGGGCCATTGAAGGTCGTCATAGTGGCAACGGTTTCCACTATGCATATCAAGACGGATACTTACATGATTACCATGTAGTTGGCATGCATGAGCAAAAAAATAACCAAACCATTATCAGTTCACTGACTAATGCCGGGTTTACCTACACCACTTACCAAACCTTGCAAGTTATGCGTAGCCGTAGTTTAACTTCAGACTGCACACACAGTTTAGCCCGCTTTAAAATTGATAAACCATTAGGTATCGAAGTTGATGTAGACGCCATTAGTGGCATGCCTGTCAGCGCTTTCACGAATTGTGGCTTTTCTGTCAGCGATGCAGAACATTTTGTCTATTTGGGTGCAACGCATAGTGCTAGCCGTTATTTACACCTGTGTGAGGCAGCACCTTCGACACACCCGAATGGCTTAGAGCAAGGCATAACTGAAGCTGGGCAAGTACTAAGTGGACTAGTTTGTAGTTATTTATTGGGCAAACTGCAAGGGTAGCACAATGCTACCCCTTTTTAGTGATCAACTAAATGATGATGCTCAAGCTGATACTGTTTTATCCAGCTCAGCATACCCACACTACTCAACGGCCTTTCGAAATAATATCCCTGAGCGGCAAAGGTATTTAAGCTTTGCGCAAAGTTAAGCTGCTCTTGGCTTTCAATGCCCTCACAAATAACCGCACAATCTAACTGATGCTGCATGTCTACCAGTCCTCTGACAATGCCTCTGAGCGCACCTTGATGTTGATGATCTCGGGTAAGGGACTGCCCGACTTTGACATAATCAACGGTTAATTTCGGTAACTTAGCCAATACTAGTGGAGCCTCACCGAAGCCGTCTACACACAGACGAACACCAATACTGCGAAGACGTGCTATCATGGCCACGCCTTGTGCATCCAAAGACATAAACAGCGCAGATGGACACTCAATAATTAAGTCACCTGCTTCAAGATGGTGAGTCAACAGCACATCGTCTAAAAACTCAATAAATTCTTCATGCAGCATTTCTGGACCAAAAACATTGACGCTCAACGCCATTTTGATCCCTTCCATTTTCAGCGCCATCGCAATCTCCGCAGCTCGCTCGATCACGAACTGAGCAACAGGCAAGGCTAACCCTGCAATGCGAATATCATCGATGAACTTACCGGCAGCTAAAATCCCCTGCTTGGGATGCTGCCAACGCAGCAATAGCTCTAAGAACTCAATACCATTATCGCTATGGCGAATTACTGGTTGAAAATATAGCTCGAGCTGATCTCTAAAGTCGTGATGAGTAAGCTCAGCCAAACGCGCTTGCTGCTCTTGTTTTGCTGTTCGCATGCTATTTTGATATTCAGTCACGACCTTATTAGGCTCTGAATCGAGCGCTAAGAATGCACACGTGATGGCATTATCAAAATCACTGACTTTATCAGCGAAAGAAACATAACTTGCCTTGGCTTTTATCTCTATGGTGCAGTGGCCTACGTTAAACGGCTTTAACGTAGTTTGCACTATGGCACCTATAACTTGTTCATGAAGATGTTGTTGATGGGCTAAGGAGCATATGAACACAAAGTTTAATCCTCCTAAGTGCGCAAGCTTAGCGCATTCATCCCCTCGTTCTATATTTACAATGTCCTCGTTTTGCAATTGATGCTTAATTCGGTTCGCTGATTGCGCAAGTAATAAATCGCCGTACTCTCGACCTAAGTGAAAATTCACCTGTTCAAACCCTTCGAGGCGGATCATCACTAATACCATAGGAGAAGCATCTTGCTCTGTGTGAGCATAATAAGCATCTCTCAACGCACTTCTAGGGGGTAAACCTAGCACATCTTGCTTTCTTATTTCGCCCTGCTCAGATAAATCTGAGGCGCTATTATTACTGGGTTTTAAAGAGAACTCATAAAGCTGTGAAATATACACCAAGAGTAAAGAAAGTAACGTTAACTGAATTGGCCAGTACCAAACTATCGCTCCCCCTAATAACAGTAAATATGCTGCTGCCGCGATAAACGACATCAAAAGTAAAGTTTTTGAACCAAGTTTAAGCGCTAGGTAGAGGTGGCCGAATAACACCAGAGAGATTGCATACGTTGCCCACATATTGGGAAGCAATGCGGTGAAAGCCACCAGCATAGTGACAACATGAAGAGCACGACTTGATTGCGAATGGGTAAGGATAATTAAAGCGATACTGCCCATTAACACTAACCCACCTAAAAACGCGGTTAGTAGTGCCAGCTCCCCCTGTTGCAATCCATTGAATACAGGAAAGCTGGTCAATGTACCTAGTAAGGTCATCACCAACTTTCACCTATAAATTAAATACTTCTTATTGGATCAGTTTACCTGAGATCCACAAATTTGATAGCTCATTTACACCAAATTGATAACTTAATTGCGCTGGAGTTGCAATATCCCATAGTGCTAAATCGGCTCGCATGCCCACTTTAAGCATACCTCGATCTGCCAGCCCTAGTGCTTTCGCAGCGTTTACCGTTACCCCCTGCAAAGTCTCTTCTGGTGTTAATCTAAATAAAGTGCAAGCCATATTCAGCATCAAACGTAATGAGCACAGCGGTGCAGTGCCTGGGTTAAAGTCACTGGCTATCGCCATCGGGACATTATATTGATGAAGTAACTCAATCGGTGGCATTTGTGTTTCTCTCAGGAAATAAAAAGCACCAGGTAATAACACCGCAACCGTACCTGCATCAGCCATCGCTTTTACACCTGCTTCATCGAGATACTCAATATGATCTGCCGACAGACCTTTAAACTCAGCAACTAATTCAGTACCGTGCTGATTTGATAATTGTTCAGCATGGCATTTTACTGGTAAGCCTAGTTGACGTGCTTTCTCAAATACCCGCTTTGTCTGCGCATAACTGAATCCTACATTTTCACAGAATACATCCACCGCATCTGCCAAATTAAGCTCAGCCACTTTTGGCAACATAACATCGCATACTAAATCGATATATGCATCTGAGTCATGTTTAAACTCAGGCGGTAATGCATGTGCGCCCAAAAATGTACTTTGAATATCAACTGGGTGGTTGTCATTTAAGACTTTATTCACTTCAAGTAATTTAATCTCAGTGTTTAAATCTAAGCCATACCCCGACTTACTCTCAACTGTCGTTACGCCTTCGCTCAATAAGCTATTTAAACGATTTTTACCTGCTACGAACAAGGTTTCTTCGTCTGCTTCTCGAGTGGCACGTACAGTACTAGCAATACCACCGCCTTGCTGTGCTATCTCTTGGTAAGAAACACCATTTAAACGTTGTTCAAACTCGCCGGCTCGGTTTCCTGCAAAAAGAATATGCGTATGACAATCAATTAGGCCCGGCGTTAACCACTGTCCTTTTGCGTTAATCACAGGTATCGCTAGAGCATCGAACTCAGGCAAGTCACTTTGCTTACCTATCCAAACGATTTTATCGTCTTTGATTATTAACGCGCCTTGTTCAATAGCACCATAAGGGACATCTATATTGCTATCCATGGTTGCCAAATTAACATCGGTGATCACTAAATCTGCTTCAAACATCACTGCCTCATTTGAGTTTGTTTAATTGCCTATAAGCCTATCATGCAAACTTGTATATACAAGAAATCTGTGCCATTTTTAATGGCATGTATTCTCTATTTCATTATCTAGTATGGCCAACGAACCTAAATTTGCATTGATAAAGCAGCATATCACCGACCAAATTAGTGCCGGTATTTGGAAAGAAGACCAACGTGTTCCCTCTGAAAATGAACTTGCTGAGCAATTTAGTGTAAGTCGTATGACCGCCAGACGTGCTTTGAGTGAATTGACAGACAGTGGAGTATTAACGCGGAGTCAGGGTTTAGGTACGTTTGTAGCAAGCCTCAAGTCACAGTCTTCTATGTTGGAGATTAAAAATATCGCCGATGAAGTAAAAGAGAGAAATGGTGAGTACAGTGCTGAGGTCATAGCCCTAGAAGAAATCGCTGCCATGGCCCCTATCGCTATCGCACTCGGTGTTGATATAGACAGCAAAGTCTACCGCAGCGTGATTGTTCACCATGAAAATGGCCTAGCACTCCAAGCTGAAGAGCGCTTTGTCACCCCAGCACTTGCACCTGATTATCTGGCGCAAGATTTTACTATCGTCACACCACATGAATACCTTTCGGCAGTGGCGCCGCTGACTGAAGCAAAACACACCATTGAAGCCATTATGCCAAACCAAGATGTTTGCCAGTGGCTTGGCTTATATAACGAAGAGCCTTGCTTACAAATGATCAGAAGAACATGGAGTACTAATGGTATTGTCAGCTTTACCCGGCTCATTTCTCCAGGCAGCAAATATCGTTTAGGCGGTCATCTTACCTTTAAGAAAAAAGTAAAATAACGCACAGTTAAATCTCAGCCTGATAGCAAAAGCCCAGTGCTTCAATGGCTAAACCATCTATCACTCTTGCACTGGCGATGTCACTTGCAAATGAAGGGGGCTGTGTGCCTAACTTAGCGCATCTTTGCTGGTAGTAATCTTGACGAGTTGGGTGGCTAGGGTGACAAACATTATAAACAGCATTAGCTCCCGCCCAGTTGAGTATTACCGTCTCAATGGCAGCAACGACATCAGCTTGGTGCACCATGTTTACAGCCGCTTGGCTGCTACTTTTAAGTGTTTTACCCGCTACAAATTGCCCTGGTTCTCGATTTGGCCCAACGAGCCCCGCCAAACGTAAAACCTTCCCCTTGGCATCAAATACTTTTTGCTCTGCTGCAAGCAAAATCTTTTTACGCGTGGTTTCAGTGTCTAATTCACCACTTTCGGTATAGGTACCATCTTGCTCTGAATACACACCTGTACTTGAGCATAACAAAAACCCTTTACACGCTAATTCATCAGAAAGCCTTAACGCAGCAGATAAAGTTTCAAGATAATTGCTGTCAGCATGACGTGCTCTCGGAGGAATAGCGCACACCCAATAAGCGTCTTTTAAATCCACAGAATGAATTAACTTGTCTTCTTGCAATGTAAACTGTCGAATGATTACACTACTGGAGTTTGAGCTACGACTGGTACCCTGTACTTGCCAATTTACCTCTGTGGCTCTCTCGATTAACGCACTTCCCAGCCAACCAGCCCCCAAAACAACTAGCTTCATCTCATACCTCTGTATTAATTTCAAACCGCAAAGTACTATTATAGGAACAATATAACGTCAATCTTATGTTAACTGTGGTCAAAGCGACTCAGATATGCTTTGATTAAGAGTAGTGCGGTTACCAATAAAAAGAATATATCATGCTTAACAACTTATCCCTCAGGAGAAAAATACTCCTACTGATCGGTGGTACAATTTCTGTACTGCTTATTATCGCCTCCAGCTACTTTGTAAATCACCTGGCAACGATTTCTCGCGACAGTGTTGAACGTGAAGCGCAAAGCTACATTTATGCCGAAAAACTGTCGATGGAATCGTTTTTTGCACAATACGGTGAACTAGTCAGCACCTTTGCACAAAGCGCTCATGTTGTAGACTTTTTTGAGCAATATACCGAGCGCGAAGCTGAGCTATCAAGCCAACCGGGTTATGACCTAGTCAATCGAGATTTTGATAGGCTCACGACAAATAATGACAATGTGTTGTCAACTTTCTTTGCGTCTGCTATTACAGGTGAGTACTTCAAAGAAAACGAACGTACTTCTCACTTCTCTGATGGTCGTCCATATTTTGCTTATAAGCGTGGATGGTGGCCAGAGGCAATGGCGATTGGTAAATTGCATGTGAGCCCGGTTTCAGTCGATGCAAACACAGGCGACGTATCTGCCGTGATCAAGCTACCTGTCTACAATTCATCGCGTAAGTTATTGGGGATCGCAGGTATTGATTTGCAAATGGAACAAATCAACCAGTTGGTTGAGCAGATCCGCTTTCAAGGCCAAGGGTACGGCTTCCTGCTAGACAACAATTTAAACGTTGTTCATTTATCAAAACAAACAGGCCACAAGCTGTCTATTACCGATGAAGGTCCGAATGGAAAAGAAGGCCTAGACGGGCTAGAAAAACAGTTTTCAGATACCAGAGGCTTCCGAGCATTAAACTCTGAAATTAAAAATAATGAATCAGGCACATCAGTTGTTACCTTCAAAGGCCAAGACTATTACGTGGTGTATAACAGCGTAAAACTCGATGAACCATTACTCGATTGGCATGTGGGTGTCATGATCCCAGTATCATTTATAGAAGAGCCAGTAAATGAAGCCGTCATGAGTACCGTGATCGCCTTCCTAGTGATTATCAGCATTGTGGTTCTTATGATCTTATGGGCGACACAGATGATCACTAAACCGATTGTGTCTCTTGCCGACACTATGCGTGACATTGCGTCAGGTGAAGGCGACTTAACGCGTCGTATCAATATTGAAAGCAATGATGAAGTTGGTCAGCTTGCTTCCCATATGAACACTTTTATTGAAAAGCTGCGTGCAATGATGCAAACCACGGCGCAACAAGCCTCTCAGCTAGGTCATGCCTCTGAACAATTAAGCTCTGTGTCTGCCAGTACCAATAGTGAAATCCAACAAGAGAAAGAACAAGTTGACAGTGTCAGTGCTGCGGTAACAGAAATGGCTGCAACTGTGACTGAAATCTCACGCAATGCACAAGAAGCCAGTCACGCTGCTGAGCAAGTACAACGCATGACGAACGACGGCGCGACGCGTTCAAGCCAAGCACAAACAGTGATGACTGAATTAGCTAGCCACATCGGTGAGGCTGCAAAAGTTGTTGCAGGTCTTGAAAAAGAAACTACTAACATTGGCGCGGTAATTGACGTGATCAATGGCATTGCCGAACAAACTAATTTACTGGCACTCAACGCTGCGATTGAAGCGGCACGTGCTGGTGAACAAGGTCGAGGCTTCGCAGTAGTTGCTGATGAAGTGCGCTCGCTGGCGAGTAGAACGCAAGAATCAACAGACGATATTCGCAATATGATCACGCGACTACAACAAATTGCACAGCAAGCATCAACTATGATGCAACAAGGCCAAGATCAGGCTGAGGGCTCTGTATCACAGACACAAGAAGTGCTCGATTCATTGCAAGAAATCGCCAGCTCTGTGGCAACGGTTCAAGATCAGAGCCATCAGATTGCAACCGCAACTGAGCAGCAGACCATTGTGGCTGAAGACATTAACACCAGCTTAAATGCAATTAATGACCTAGTTAACAGCACTGCTAATCACGCTCACACTTTGGCTGATGAGGCACATGATCTAAATGGATTGGCTAAATCACTTAATAGTACGGTAAACCAATTCAAGCTTTAACTATTCTGAGCAGGGCATGATTTATGCCCTGCTTTGCTACAGATCAAAACCGACCTTCACTTCTCGTCATACACTACACGCTCTAATCTAATAGATGAGTGCGTATCGTGATTAATTTACCAACTTGGGATGAGTCCCTAATCAAAAAATATAATGTGTCTGGACCAAGATATACTTCTTATCCAACTGCATTATCATTAGAAAGCGGTTATCAACAGACTGATTTACATACCGCAGTGAAGCAGTCAAAAAATCAGGCTTTATCGCTCTATATTCATATCCCATTTTGCCACCAGCTTTGTTACTACTGTGGTTGCAATAAAATCGTGACACGCCATCAGTCAAAAGCTGACGTCTATTTAGATCATCTAGAAAAAGAAGTACAGGCGCAGTCCTCTGTGTTTGCGCATTACCGTGTTGAGCAATTGCATTTAGGTGGCGGCACGCCAACGTTTTTAACTGCCGAGCAAATGACACGCCTGATTGATATTGTAGAAGCACACTTCAACTTCACTGAAGACGCGCAACGCGGTATTGAAATCGACCCCCGCTCTATTGCTGACGACATGTTAGTCACCTTGAAAAAGTTGGGATTCAACCGAGTTTCGTTTGGTATTCAAGATTTCAATGATGAAGTACAAGCTGCGGTAAACCGTCCGCAATGTGTCGAAGAAGTTTTAGCACTGATAAAGCAAGCAAGAGCACTCGGGTTTAAATCAGTCAATACAGATATGATCTACGGCTTACCTCACCAAACCCCAGAAAGTTTTAAGCAAAGCATAGAGCAACTGATAGCGCTGAGCCCAGACAGAGTGTCGGTGTTCAACTACGCTCACCTCCCTGATAGATTTGCCGCGCAACGCAAACTAAAAGAAGCGGACATGCCAAGTCCGCAGCAAAAGCTTGAGATCTTCAAAAATACGCTACAGCAAATGACTGAGGCAGGCTATCAGTTTATCGGTATGGACCACTTTGCTAAAAAAGACGACGAGCTTGCTGTTGCGCAAAGAAATGGAGAGCTTCATCGTAACTTCCAAGGCTATACAACACATGGTAATTGCGACTTATTAGGCCTAGGAGTTTCGTCTATTTCACAAATTGGTAATGCGATTTTGCAAAACCAAAAAGAGCTTAAAGCCTATTACTCAGACATTAACGAGATTGGCTGTGCGACCCATAAAGGGATGCGTCTGAATAATGACGATGAGCTCAGAGCCGATGTTATCAAACAACTTATTTGTCATTTTGAATTAGACATCAAGGCGATTGAGGCTAAATATAATATCGACTTTAACGATTACTTTAGCGAAGCCCTAGAAGCACTCAAACCTCTGGCAGAAGATGAGCTCGTGACATTGTCAGCGCAGCGTATTGAAGTCACCAGCAAAGGCAATTTATTCATTCGCATTATCTGTATGTGCTTTGACGCATATTTACAACAGCAGATTAAAAATACGCGATTCTCACGTGTTATTTAAGCACTGCTCATCTAATAAATACGTACAAAAAAGGATGGCTGAGCCATCCTTTTTGCTTTCTAAATCAGATATTAGGCTAAAGCCGGTAAATATACTTCAGCACTTAAGCCGCCTTCTTGACGATTACGAAGCCTCACCGTACCGCCATGTGTCGCGACAATGCGTTTTATAATTGCCAAACCCAAACCACTGCCTTCACTGCCCCGAGCTTGGTCACCTTGCTTAAAAGGCTCAAAGACACTTTCCAATTCAGCTTCAGGAATACCCGGTCCACGGTCTTTCACAGTGACAATCACCATTTTCTTACGTGGGTTGTATGCAGTGCTGACATCAATGGCCTCATCGGAATAACGAATGGCATTTTCTATCATATTGGTAACAACACGTTTTAACGCAACCGTATTCATGATCACTTTTGGTAAGCTATCTGCAGCTGTTAAGTTAATTTCACGTTGATGTTGCTGCTCAGCATGCACCACCTCAGACACTAGACTATTCACATCATCAGGGTGCATTTCCCCGCTATTGTGGTGACGAAGATACTCAATAAACTGATCAATAATGGCATTCATATCTTCAATGTCATCAATGATCCCTTCTTTTAAGTAGTCTTCTTCGTCTGACATCATTTCGGTAGCTAAACGAATACGGGTCAGTGGTGTGCGCAAGTCATGAGAAACACCGGCCATCAAGAGTCGTCGGTCATTCTCGAGCTCAGCGATGCCTTTCGACATCTTGTTAAATGCTTGTGTTACTTCAACAACTTCCGTTGATCCTCGCTCCACGAGTCGAGTAGAAAAATCTCCCACACCGACTCGACCGGCTGCTGTTTGTAATGCTTTTAGTGGGCGGTTAAGATGCCTTGCAAACCACCAGCCCCCCAATACACTCAAAAAGCCAATACTCGACAGGTAGAAAATCAAAAACTCCATTTTTGTTTCACTAAAGCCTGTCAGCGGTACCCTCACCCAATAGCCAGGCGCTTGCGGCGCTTCTACCCAATAGACCACTGGATCGCCTTGGCTGATCCGCACTCTTGCAGAACCATTTAACTGCTCAGACATACTCTTAGACAACAAACTATATTCTTTGGCCTTGTCTAAACCATTCATATACGCTTGTCTTTGGGTCATTACTTCAATACCCGTGATTTCAAAGAATTTATCTGAGGTCGCTTTGTTTATTTCGACCCCTTCTTCCCAATCAATGAATACTGTTTTGACTTGCTTAGCCAACATCAAATTCACTTGCTCGAAGGTTGGCTTAAACACATACAGTGTCACTGTGATATAAGAAACGATTTGGTTGATAAGCAATAAAGCACCAACAAAGAAAACCGTTTGCCCAAAAGCGCTACGTGGAAAAAAGCTCATAAACGAAACTACTTTTCACCGTCTGGCACAAACACATAACCTAGACCCCAAACAGTTTGGATGTATCTAGGGTTCGCTGCATCTTCTTCGATCATACGGCGTAAGCGTGATACCTGAACGTCGATACTACGCTCAAGGGCACTATAATCACGGCCACGTGCAAGATTCATTAATTTGTCACGACTCAATGGCTCTCTTGGGTGCTTCACTAAAGCCTTCAATACCGCAAATTCACCACTGGTTAGTGAGATAACCTCATCACCCTTTTGCATTTCACGGGTCGCCAAGTTCAGTTTAAAGATACCAAACTCTACTTCGTTTTCTTCGGCAGCAGGCGCACCTGGTACTTCTTTGGCGCGACGACGTAAAATAGCCTTAATACGCGCCAATAACTCTCTTGGGTTGAATGGTTTCGGGATGTAATCATCAGCCCCTAACTCTAGACCTATAATACGGTCAACTTCATCACCCTTAGCTGTTAGCATGACGATTGGGATCTCGTTCTCTTTTTGACGTAAGCGGCGACAAATAGACAAGCCGTCTTCGCCAGGAAGCATTAAATCTAACACCATTAAATGAAAGTTTTCGCGCTCAAGTAAGCGATCCATTTGCTCACTGTTAGCCGCAGCACGAACAATAAAACCTTGCTCGACGAGATAACGCTCCAACAAACTGCGTAAACGCATATCATCGTCGACAACTAATACCTTGGTAGTTTCATTTCCCATGATTGATTTCTTCTTTTTATCCAATATCTTTGCTTAATATAATTGAAAATGTCATTTCTCGACACCATTACTATGAAGAGTTTTGTTACCGAACATTACAATTTTTTAATATTTTGCTAGCTCGACACCCAGATGATTTTTTATTACCGTGTTAGGTGAGTAAAGATAACCCTAATTAGCGAATGAAAACTAACTTAATTACCCCTGAGGGTTATAACCAACTGCAAAAAGAGCATGACCACCTCTGGTATGAAAAACGCCCTGAAATAACCAAAATTGTGAATTGGGCAGCCAGCTTAGGTGATCGCTCTGAAAATGCTGATTATACCTTCAATAAGCGCTTATTGCGGCAAATAGACCGCAGAGTACGCTATTTAAGAAAACGTTTGCCCGATTTAAAGATTGTTCAATATGACCCTCAACAAGCCGGCAAAGTCTACTTTGGCGCTTGGGTTGAAATTGAAAATGAACAAGAAGAAATAAAACGTTTCAGAATTGTCGGTCCAGATGAAATTTATGACCGAAAAGACTATATTTCTATAGACGCACCAATGGCACGAGCACTATTAGGTAAGGAAGTCGACGACGAGTTTGTCGTGCGCACACCAGAGGGAGAAAAGCTCTGGTATGTAAATACTATCGAATACCTTAAATAAGCTTCTTATTCATAGACGCTATGCTATGATCGCCCACATAAAATACGCTTAGACAGCACGTATACATCTGAATTTATAAGGATTTTGCATGAGCAACATCTCTGCACGTTTGGCACAAGAGCTAAATGCAAAAGAACAGCAAATTATTGCTGCCACTGCACTTCTTGATGAAGGTGCCACAGTTCCATTTATTGCTCGTTACCGTAAAGAAGTAACCGGCGGTCTAGACGACACACAATTACGTCTTCTAGAACAACGACTTGGTTATTTAAGAGAACTAGAAGACAGAAGACGCTTCATTCTTGATACCATTTCAGAGCAAGGTAAGTTAAGTGATGCCCTTGCCGCTGATATCAACAGCGCGCAGAGTAAAACCGAGTTAGAAGATTTATATCTACCCTACAAGCCTAAGCGCCGTACTAAAGGTCAAATTGCCATTGAAGCAGGTTTAGAGCCACTTGCAGATGCCCTTTATAAGGATGCTGCCTTAGACCCTGAAAGCCATGCAGCTCAATTCGTAAATGCTGAAAAAGGCATTGAAGATGACAAAGCGGCACTAGACGGTGCTAAATTTATTTTAATTGAACGCTTCGCCGAAGACGCTAAGTTACTGGCAAAGCTAAGAAAACAAATCGACACACAGGGTGTAATCGAAGCCAAAGTAATCAAAGGGCAAGAAGACGCTGGTGCTAAATACCGCGACTACTTTGAGCATTCTGAGAAGCTCACAAAAGTCCCTTCGCATCGTGCATTAGCTATGCTGCGTGCCCGCAACGAAGGCATATTACAGTTAAACATTAACCCTGAACCAAGCAGCGAAAACCCAGCACAATATTGTGCACAAATCATCGCTGATCATTACCAATTAAATGTAAGTTCAGCAACAGCAAGTGCTTGGTTAATGTCAGTGGTTCAATGGGCTTGGAGAGTAAAACTATCTCTGCACCTAGAAAATGAGTTTTTAGGCACCATGCGTGAAAAAGCAGAGGCACAAGCCATTGATGTATTTGCCAAGAACTTAAAGGACCTATTGATGGCAGCCCCAGCTGGTCCTCGTGTCACTATGGGTATCGATCCAGGCCTGCGTACGGGCTGTAAAGTGGCTGTGGTTGATGCAACAGGTAAGCTGTTAACCACAAATACTATCTTCCCACATGCACCACAGAATCACTGGGACAAGTCAGTACGTACTTTAGAGCAATTATGTCGTCAGCATAAAGTAGAGCTAATCGCCATTGGCAACGGTACAGCTTCTCGTGAGACAGATAAACTTGCAGCTGAACTATTAGCTAACAACAAAGAGCTCAACATGAGCAAAATCATGGTCAGTGAAGCAGGTGCATCTGTTTATTCTGCTTCTGAGTTTGCCGCGAATGAATTCCCAAATTTAGACGTATCGTTACGTGGTGCAGTTTCAATTGCTCGCCGATTACAAGACCCGCTTGCAGAGCTGGTAAAAATTGAGCCTAAATCAATTGGTGTAGGCCAATACCAACACGATGTTTCTCAAAGTCAACTAGGTCAGTCACTTATCTCTGTGGTTGAAGATTGTGTAAACTCGGTGGGCGTTGATGTCAATACCGCTTCGGTACCACTACTTACCCGCGTTTCTGGCCTAAACAAAACACTGGCTAGCAATATTGTGCAGTTTAGAGATGAGAACGGTTCATTTAACAACCGTACACAGTTGAAAAAGGTCGCGCGCTTAGGGCCAAAAGCATTTGAACAAGCAGCCGGTTTCTTACGCATTGTAAACGGTGCGGATCCACTTGATAGCTCAGCGGTTCACCCTGAAGCATACCCTGTGGTTAAACAGATCTGTACTGAAAAAAATATCGAAGTGAGCGACCTGATCGGTAACAGCGAAGTTTTAAAACAGCTCGAGCCTGCTCTATTCACTAATGACAAATTTGGTTTACCAACGGTCACTGACATCATTTCTGAACTAGATAAGCCAGGGCGTGACCCTAGACCTGAATTTAAAACGGCAATCTTCAAAGCCGGTGTCGAAACCATTCAAGATCTAAAAGTCGGAATGATTTTAGAAGGCGTCGTATCAAATGTGGCTAACTTTGGTGCTTTTGTTGATGTAGGTGTTCACCAAGATGGTCTAGTACATATTTCTGCGATCACCAATAAGTTTATTTCTGATCCGCGCGAAGTCGTAAAAGCGGGCGATATCGTAAAAGTGAAAGTGTTAGAAGTCGATGTGGCTAGAAAACGTATTAGCTTTACAATGCGTCTAGATGATGACGTGCAGCAAGCTGCGCCTCAGGGTAAGTCTACCTCGAGTAAACCTAATAACAAGCAAGCCAAAGGACAGCGCCCTAAAAAAGATGCAGGAAATGCTGCAATGGGCAATGCCTTTGCAGAAGCTTTTGCTAAACTGAAAAAATAATATCAGTGCCCGTCATAATTAATCAAAATAGTTGATATTGAACCAATAAAAAAGCCGCTCCAAGCGGCTTTTTTAATATATTAAACTAACACAGATAAGTTGCTATTGGTGTTGGGCACAGCAACGTGCTGATAAAAATCACTGATCCGCAATGCTCTAGCCTGAATTTCAGGATCAGGTTCTATAGGTAAAGCAACTGAATAGGGGTCGCCTTCACTTTGCAATGAAGCTCGCTCTAAAGTTTGAATGTCATTATCAGAGCTATCTTCTTCACTTAATCTACGTGTTTCATATGTCCCCACTGAACCACTTTCAGATTCAGCTTGCTCGTCACCACTAATCACTTGCTGAGCCAAATCAGCTTGTGCAGACGCCATTTTTTGAGTTGCATCAGCAGCTATTGCTCTATCTGCACCTGACGGTTCTGCCGGTGCCAGTGCAGCAGCACGCACCGTTTGCATTTTGTCTATGGTTGCTTTTGGATCGTTGGGTACCTCAGCAACATCAATCATTACCTGACCACCAACAGCATAGTTGTTACCGTCTGGTCCTCGCTGATATTCATAAGTTGGAGAGCCTGCATATTGCCCACCGACACGCGCATGCGCCTGCTCATGCAAACGCACCTCTCTGTCTCGAGTTTTTAACTCTTCAATTTGCTGCTGCTCAGCTTCTTGGTTTTGTTGTTCTTGTTCTGAAGTTTCTTCTTGCGAGCCACCTTTACTCTGTTGCTCGCGTTGCTCATCATCTTCAGCAATAACCTTATTTTGCTGTAACTGACCAGTACTGTCGTAAGTACCGCTATCATCGTTAAGATGAGAACGTGATTTCTCACCATCGTTTAGCGCTTTATTTTCGGTATGACTTGCATTAGATGGGGCTGGTTTAGGTATTACTTCGCGCAGCTGATTATCACGCCTAGCTGTTTCTGTGTAGACGTTGGATGTATTTAAGTTAATCGCCGGCTGCGGCGTTGCAATATTCATAACATTTAAACTGATATATCTATCAAAGTACCTAGCACTTCATCTGCGGTGCGGATCGACTGAGTGTTTGCTTTGGCGTTAAACTCTTCGACTTTAAGATTAACTAAGGCTTCATCAACTTTTGCTGGTTGAGATACAGGCGCAGTGACAGCTTCGTCAGGACTAGCACCTTGCAACTGACGTTGTTGTGCAAGCTGAGATTCATCTTGCTCCGACGCAGTTGCGCGATTTATATCTGCCGTGGCACGTTCAATACCTTGACTGGCACGGTTGTAACCGTCTATACCATTATTCAGCACGTCACCAATAGGCATAATAAGCATCTTCGCAAAAATCTAAATATGTTTAATTATTGCGCAAACATAGTACAAAATAAAGTTTTCGGCAGTAAAAAGCGGCAATTTTTTGCCGCTTTTTATTAAAGTACTGATTTTAGGAAATTTAAACTTTCAGCTCGATGTGAAATAAAAGGCGCATGTGACGCTTTTGATAAAACCTCTGCTTGGAAGTTAACGTTTAAGGCCTTCATTTTAGCAATGCTTCGTCTTGGCACTAAAGAGTCTAACTTCCCAAATAAGCCATATATTGGCTGTTCGAGCGTGCTAAAAACCTCCCGATAATCATCATTTAAAAGAATATCGAGCCCAGAACTCAAGGCTTCGGAGTTTGCCTCTGGCGCTTCTAATAACCAAGCTCTTAATTGTTTAACATCTTGCTTAGCGTGTTCTGACCCCATAGCTTGTATCGCTAAAAAACGTTCTATAGTCTTTGCACTATTCTCAAGCAATTGCGCTTTAAAGTTTTCTAGCACCTCTACCTTAATACCTGACCAACTATCTGATTCGGCAAAAAACGGCGTTGAGGCAATTAGCACTACTTTGTTTACCTTTTGTGGATAGTACTTTGCAATATGAAGCGCAACCAAGCCACCAAGTGACCAACCAACTAAGGTTGAATTATCAGCTAGTTGATCCGCAATAAGCGCTGCAGCGGAGGCAAGAGAATAGGGTTGTTCAGGCATGGGAGCATGGCCAAAGCCCGGTAAATCCAAACTTTTTACCTGCCCTTCAACAACGCCTTGTAACTCTTGCTCTAATAACTGCCAAACCTGTCGGTTCATACCCCAACCATGAAGCAACACAATTTCTTTTTGCATTATTTCTACTCTAAACCAAACTTAGCCGTATGATACGGATACCAAGGATGAACACAATGTCACTATTGAAGAATTTAGCAGAGGTCTTATTTCCAAGTCACTGTCATATGTGCCAGAACCCACTTGCAAGTAACGAGGGGATCTGTCAATTTTGCCTCTCAGATTTTCCTTTTATCTCATTAGAGCAGCCAAACTTATTATTCCAGCCTGACATAGCACGCATGTTTGACTTGCCTCATTGTCATGGATTACTGGCATGTGCGTGGTATCAAGGCGCAATGAAACAATGGCTAAGGGAATTTAAGTTTACCAAACAGAGCCATTATCAAGCGGCTATCAATGCAGTTATTGCGACTCAACTTGATCACTTTGAAAGTACATCTACTTTCTCACCAGATGTATATATTATTTTGCCGCTTCATAAAAACCGTTTAATCGACCGGGGGTTTAACCAAGTCGCACAAACCTGGTTGAGCCATTTGCCTCACACCAAAGTAAACACCGAAACTTTAACGCGTATCAATCCCACAAAGGCGCAAAGTGGTTTGAGTCTTAAACAACGCAAGCAAAATGTAAAACGCGCATTTGAAGTGAAGCAAAATCTACAAGGGAAGAAAGTGGCGATCATCGATGATGTGATCACCACAGGTTCGACTATCAACGCTGCAGCAAAAGCATGTTACGCAGCAGGCGCTGAAGAGATATGGGCTTATGCCACAGCATTAACGCCCTTGCACAGCCAAAGTGTGACCAAAAAATAATGTGTTCGTTAGTAAGCGACTACTGCCTTTCCAGAAGCCCCTAAACACAGGGTTATCTATCATACCAACCACACTGCCCTGACCATAACGATGACCTATCAATGCTGCCGTGTTTGCAATTTGAGTGACATTTTCTGTCGCAGCATATCCTGCCAATAAAGGTTTTGACTGATATTGGCTAACCGTTAGAAATGGTTTGTCGGGCATCTCAAACAGCTGTGTGCTATTTTTAAATAACGGCAGCAATTCACGCTCATAACCAAAACTGAGTGGGTGTGTTAAATCAAGTTTTGACGCAAAAATGGCACCAGCAATACGCTGCTTACCTGATAAAACTTCTCTATCACCATAACTTAAACCAGCAGTATCAAACTGCTCTGCCACTTGCGTAGGCGAAATCAACTGTGCACTCAAAAGTTGATTATCAACTAACCATTTCGCGCCGCCTTTGTGACCCCAGATCACCCCGCCTTTACTTACCCAAGCAGCAATTTTAGTTTTGGCTTTTTCTGACATACGACGATAATTGCCATGAGCTAAGATAATGTGTGTGTATTTAGAGAGTTCTGCACTGTGCAATCTATCTTGCTCTATGAGAGTCGGCGCTATACCTAACTGCGTATCTAAATGATACCAAACTTCGCCCACTTCATATTGACTGCTGCCTGCCCCACCTAATAGTAAGACTTTTGGTGCTTTAATTGGCCTTAAATGACGAGAGCCTAGATCAACGCCTTCGCTGGTTAGGCCACTTTGGATTGCATGAATTTGTACGCCATAGTCAGCTTGTGCTCGTTGCATGATGGCTACAATGTCAGATTGCTTTTGCACACCTGAAGCGACAACAATACTACCCGCTTTGAATTCTCGATTTCCTATTGCCGTTTTTGCTTTAAAACCTTTAAGTGCAACACGTGCATCAACCCCTTGCTGTAAAAGTGCATTTAAGAGCTTAGGTGCAGCGCTTGGCTGCCAATCAAATGCATAAGCATAACTCTCTTTTACTACGGAAAAACTTACACCTTCTGACTGCCAAGTTTGCTTTGATACATCTAGCCCCCAGCGACTAGATACTTGACCAAACTTTAAGTTGTAAGCATGTGCTAATGTCCAACCAGATACATCATAAAACGTATTGTCTTGAAAGTTTGTTTGCTCAGAGAAAATGGCTTTAATTAAACGGAATTGAGCTTGTTTCAGTGGAATATACACATCACCGTGCATGAAGCTTTTATCAGAGGCTTTGATGGCTTTATTTAAGCCATACGCTTTAATTTGATGCTGTGACAACACAGACATAAATTCATTGAAACGTTGCGGGTCTTCCCCTTTAGCAACGACATAACCCATAAACTTCTCTTTATCAGCCAAAGTTTCGGCTTGATGGTAGAAGTTATTCTTGTAGTCAATTAATTGCTGCTTGTTTGCCATTGCGCCTGCAAAAGTAGACAAGCTAGTTGTAACTTGGTTTTTAATGCTTTGTGCAAATGTCAGCTGGCCATTAATGGTCTCTTGGACATGGCCTCGACTACTTGCCTGTTCAAAGAGAATACCCACCGAGCCATTTATATCAGGGTATGTTGAGCCTTTTCCGTAGTAAAAGTCATCAAAGCTTTCTTGTGTAAAATAAAGCTGATTTTGCGCATCTAAAGCTTGCGCATGAAAATCTGCAAGCGCTGTTGTTAACTGGGTATTTTTCTTAGGCGTAAGTGGGTGAGTTCGCGTCGGGATCCCCGGCTGGAAGAAATACGTGCTGTTAGGGCCCATTTCATGAAAGTCCGTTAAGACATGTGGCTGCCACTTATGAAATGCGGCAATTCGAGCACGTGATTCAGGATGCTGTAGTAACAGCCAGTCTCGGTTCAAATCGAACATATAATGATTTGTTCGGCCTGAAGGCCACTGCTCAACATGCTCTCTATGCTGCGGATCTGCAGATAAAGTTTGCCCTCTATTACTATTTGCCCATTGAGCGAAACGAGCCAAACCATCAGGGTTTAAGGCTGGGTCTAATAACACCACAGAGTTATTTAGCAGTTGCTCTACTGCTTCTCCCTGTGCTGCGGCTAAATAGTAAGCAACTAATAAAGCGGCATTACTGCCAGATGATTCGTTGCCATGCACGCTGTACCCCATCCAAATGAAAGCAGGTAAATTTCTCGCTGGCTGCTTTTTAAATACTTGTGCGTGATGCTGCGCACGAAGTTGATCTAACTGAGCAATATTCTCTGGTTGACTAAACTTAAGTAGCAGTAGCGGTCTCTGTTCATGACTAAAACCTATGGTTTCAATACTCACTCTAGGGCTTTTTTCAGCTAACACCCGCATATACTGAACCAATTGGTCATGACGCACATGCCACTGGCCGACTTGATAACCTAATACCTCTTCAGGCTTTGGAATTGCAGGATCAAACTGGACATTCTGTTGGAAGTAATAGGAAACCGGTTTTGCTATTGCACTACTTGAGAATAAGTAAGTGCAGCAAAACAATGTGAGTGCGAGGAGCGTGCGCATACTAAAACCTTTTGCTTAAAATTGTAGCAAGTAAGCTAGCAAGCCAAATCAGATAAGCCAAATTTTTACGTTCAACACTGGCGACAATGCCACCAGCGGAGTATCATAGCCATTAACCGAGTAATTTAGTCAAGTATAGTTCGATTATGATCACAATTTCTGAAACTGCACAAAGTCACTTTGCCAAGCTATTGGCTGATCAAACTGAAGGCACAAACATTCGTGTTTTCGTTGTAAACCCTGGTACTTCTCAAGCTGAATGTGGTGTGTCTTACTGTCCACCTGATGCTGTTGAAGAAACTGATATTCGCCTACCATTTAATGGTTTCGACGCGGTTGTTGATGAAGAAAGCGCACCATTTTTAGATGAAGCTGAAATCGACTTCGTAACTGACAAAATGGGCACTCAGTTAACACTTAAAGCGCCTAACGCTAAAGCTAAACGTCTTAAAGATGATGCTTCTTTAGCTGAGCGTGTTGAGCATATGCTAACGACTGAGGTAAACCCCCAACTTGCCAATCATGGCGGCCAAGTAAGCCTAGTTGAAATTACAGCTGAAGGCATCGCTGTGGTTCAATTTGGTGGTGGCTGTAATGGTTGCTCAATGATCGATGTAACGTTAAAAGAAGGCATCGAAAAAGAGATGGTTGCTAAGTTCGAAGAGATCACTGGGGTACGTGATATCACAGAGCACCAAGCTGGTGAGCACTCTTACTATTAATTATGTTGAAGCCCATAATTTACCGTCTAGGGCAACAACCTAAACTCAGCCTCAAACGCTTTTTTATCGGTTTGGGGCTGTTTGCTGTCGCTGTTGCTTTTATTGCTTGGGGTTATTATCACCAACCCTGGGTACAAATAATTGGTCTAATATTTCTCGCGCCAGCAATTTTCTTTGCGGGTTGGGGCTATTTAGGTATCTTTGCTAACCGCTTCTCACAAGTTATTGCAACAATAAACCCTGCCGTTGAATTTGACGATAACGATAAGCCAAAGTAACGCCTCTCAATAACATAAAGCAACTCATGGCAAACCAAAGACCATGGTTTTCATACTCTAATGTAAGCCAAATAGGCACCATAAACCCAAAAATAGCAGAAAAGAACATACTATTACGCATATCTTGAGCTCGGGTTAAGCCGACAAAAATGCCATCGAATATAAAGCACCACATTGCCAATAGCGGTAAAAGAATGAGCCAGAATAGATAAACTTTTGAGGCACTGATGACCTCTGGAATGTTTGTTAAAAGCTGAACGATGCTTAATCCAAACACAGCAAAGACTAAGCTATAAAGCAACGCGAACAGCGCCCCCCAGAACAAACTTAACTTTACCCAGATTTTAACCTTTGCTTCTGAGCCTTCTCCCTTCGCCTGACCTACTTTTGCTTCTGCAGCATACGCAATGCCATCTAAAGCAAAACTCACCAACATTAAAAAGTTTAATAAAACGGCGTTGACTGCCAGTGTTGTTTCGCCCAATCGTGCACCATAAAAAGTCATAAAGCTAAAGCAGAGCTGTAATAACAGTGAGCGAATAAAAATATCTCGATTCAGTGATAACAATGTCAAAAACTGCGCTTTGTTTGGCAGCAGCCAACGCCAATGAACTTGGTGCTGTGCCAGTTGCTTTCTAATTAATACAATCGCGACCAGCAGCGCCGTGTAATCTGCAATCACCGATGCCCAAGCAGCGCCTGCCACTTGCCACCCAAAACCAATCACAAACAGCACATCTAAAATAATGTTAGTGATATTTGTAAATAGTAGTAAGTAGAATGGTCCTTTTCCGTATTGCATACCCAACATTAGACCCAAAAGCACCAAGTTAGTCATGGCCGCAGGTGCACTAAATATTCGAATTTCAAAATAGCTTTGTGCCTGGGCAAAAACATCCGAGGAAGCATTTGATAAGGCTTTTATGCCATCTAATAACCAAGGAGACAGAAGGATTAATGAAATTGAAAAAGTCCAAGCAATAAGCAAACTCGCTAAAAGCTGCTGCTGTAATCTAGGCCAGTTTTTTGCTCCATAAGACTGTGCGAGCACGCCCGTGGCGCTCATCCTTAGAAAGCTCGCAAGCCAAAATAGCAAGGAAATACTGCCCGACCCTAATGCGATACCAGCCAGAAAGTGGGCTTCTGATAAGTGGCCAATCACCGCTGTATCAACTAACCCTAACAATGGCACAGATATATTTGATAAAATCATCGGACCCGCTAGCAATAGCAAACTTATATGGTGCGTTTTATGATTTTTAAATATCTTTTTCATTGTTTTTTTTTCGCTTTGTTATTGTTTTCAAACCCATCACTATCAGCTGTGATCTTACAGTATCACCACGTCAGCGAAAAGTTACCAGCGGTAACATCAGTGAGTGAAGAAACGTTTCAAACTCACTTAACCTACCTAAAAGAAAATGACTTTAATGTTATTCACTTGAATAAGTTACTCCATCATATACAACAAGGTAAGGCACTGCCTGCCAAAACCGTGGCCATCACTTTTGATGATGGTTACGACAATAACATTGAGCAAGCGGCGCCTATTCTCGAAGCATTTGGCTACCCGTATACTATTTTTGTAAACCCTCAGCTTATCGATGAAAATAAATCGTATGTGATGACTTGGGACGAACTCAGAGCTTTAGCAAAACGCGGCGCATTAATTGCTAATCACAGCGCGAAGCATGATCACCTACATTTAAAACAAGACAGTGAAACCCAAGCGCAATGGTTGAAACGTGTCCGTGAAGATATCCTATTCTCAGAAAAGCGCATCAAAGAAGAAGTGGGTCATAATGTAAAGTTGCTCGCCTACCCCTATGGTGAGTTCAATAGACAACTACAAAACCTCGTTAAAGAACTCGGTTTTATTGGTATTGGGCAGCACTCTGGTGCGGTGTCAAAATTTACCGACTATACACGCGTCCCACGATACCCTGCATCAGGCTTTTACAGTAAATTAGACACCCTAAAAACCAAATTACACTCACTACCTTTTGCAATCTCAGAGCTTGCTTACACAGACTCTGTAACAACTAATCCAACACCTACTATTGAGATCGAGTTTGCCAGTAAAGATTTTTACAAATCTCAATTTGCATGTTTCGTTTCAGGTATTGGACGTGCTGATATTTCCTGGAAAAATGAGAAAAGGGTGTCGGTCACTTCACCTAAAGACATTAAAAAAGGCCGTACACGTTATAACTGTACAGCCCCTTCCATCAAACATTCCGGTCAGTTCTATTGGTTTTCTCAGCCTTGGGTGCTGCAAACTAACGACTAGTAGACTTGAGCAGATGTGCTGCCACACTTTGTAGTGGTAGCACTTTTTGTGCAGCTTTCATATCTACAGCCGCTTTTGGCATCCCCCAAACAACACAGGTTTGCTCATCTTGTGCAGCGGTTTTTGCCCCCGCTTCTAACAAGTCCAGCATACCTCTTGCACCATCACTACCCATGCCTGTAAGCAATACAGCTGATACATGTTTAGCAAATGGTTTTAAGGAATCAAACAATACGTCCACTGCTGGTTTATGTCTATTGACGAGTGCGCCATCGTCTAAAACACAAACTTTACTTAACCCTTTGTTGACTACTTTTAAATGTTTATCTCCTGGCGCGATATAAACTCGGCCAAACTCAAGAATATCACCGTCTTCAGCTTCTTTGACATGCATTGCACAAGTTTTATCCATCCTCATTGCGAACGACGTGCTAAATACAGGAGGAATATGCTGGGTAATGACTATTGGGGGGGCATCTTTTGGCATTTGAACCAAAACTTCTTTAATCGCCTCGGTACCACCTGTTGAAGCGCCAATAGCAATAATCGAGTTCCGTTCGAAAGATTGCCCTGAGGGTAGTTGCGCTTTATGAGCCGCAGCCTCAGAAGTGCGATATGGCCGCAAGCGGGCAGTTGCAGCTGTGCGAACTTTTTCTTGCACTGTTTCAGCATAATGTTGTAATTGCTCTGCTACATTAACTTTGGGCTTGGCAATAAAGTCAACGGCACCAATTTCGAGTGCCTCTAACGTAATAGGTGAGCCTTGTTGCGTTAAAGTTGAAATCATTACAACAGGCATAGGACGAAGACGCATCAGGTTTCTTAAAAAGCTGATACCATCCATTTTGGGCATTTCAATATCTAGCGTAATCACATCTGGATTAAGCGACTTTATCATCTCTCTCGCTTGATAAGGGTCCTCAGCACTACCTACCACTTCAAGATCATTAGCCTGCTGGATCACCTCTGTCAGTATCCCTCGGATTAAAGGCGAGTCATCAACAATTAAAACTTTTATCATGCCAACTCCTAAAACAGCTCAATATCTGTCTGTGCATCTTGCGATTCAATATCATGAAAATAACGCACTTCTCGTCTTTCAATCGTGTCGTTATGCATTTCTCTTAATTTCTTGACTTGTGCACGACCAGTTTGTGGATGAAATACCACTTTGCGTGGCCATGGACCACCGACATCATGAGAAACCAACTCGAGTCCTTCCTCTTGTATGTAAGCATTTGCGAAACGAATATTACCGACACCAATATCTGTCATAGAGCGAATTATTTTACCACCACCAAAAAGTTTAACTTTCAGATTAGCTTTTGATGCACCGTTCTTGAGCACTTCATTGATTAGGTATTCCATTGCCCAGTTTCCGTAACGGCAAGTTAAATCATCCGCATGAATTTCTTTAATCCCTTTTGCTGCTGGCAGCATAAAGTGGTTCATTCCACCTACGCCCAATTTATCATCATATACACAAGCAGCAATACATGATCCTAGTACAGTTGAGATTAGCTCATCATTTTTTGAGACATAGAACTCTCCTGGTAACACTTTGGCTATCACACAGCCTCTTCCTGAATCCCAAAAACGTTTGACATGCTCAAAGCCGCTGATAACCGGCTTAAATCGATTATCCATACTAAACCTTTTGATACATGGTGCGGCCTAAATTTTTAAACTCATGATGTTCTTTACCCATGGTTTCTGAGTGGCCAATAAATAAGTGCCCGTCTTCACCTAGCATTTGGTGGTAGCCTCTGAACAACTTATCTTTTGTTTCCTTGTCAAAGTAAATCAACACATTTCTGCAGAAAATCACATCAAAAGGTCCCTTCATTGGCCATTTTTCAAGTAAATTTAGTCTTTTAAAAAAGATTAATGACTGCAGGCTTGGCTTAACTTTATACGCATGATTGTCAGAGCTCTTCAAAAACCACTTTTTCAAAACGTCATCATCGAGTCCGGTTACATTGCCAGCATCATAAACACCACTTTGCGCCTTTGAGAGCACATTGGAGTCTAAATCTGTAGCGAGAATTTTCACATCCCAATCAGACGGGAAGCGGTTTGCGATTGTCATGGCGATACTATAGGGTTCTTCACCTGTAGAACAGCCAGCCGACCAAATACGTATTCTCTTTGAGAGTTTATTTTCTTCTAGAAGCTTAGGAATAACCGTATTCGATAGATATTCAAAATGATGATTTTCTCGAAAGAATGAAGTGAGGTTTGTCGTGATAGCGTTGATAAATTGACTGAACTCTTGTTCTTCATTCTCTTCTAAGAATCTTAAATATGAAGAAAATGAATCCAACTGATTTGCCCTAATACGCCTCGCCAGTCTTGAATAAACCATTTCCCTTTTATGAGGACCAAGAACAATACCACATGCTTTATAGACTTTTTGTGCAATGGTCTGAAAATCCTGATCAGATAGTGCAAATTCTCTCATCATTTATCCTATAAACAGGCAACACTTAAACGAGTGACTCAACAAGAAAGGTGTATTTAAGATTTGAAGGTGCTCACAATAAGCACCTTCTTCATACCTAATTAGAACTCTTCCCATTCATCAGAGCTATCTGCGAACTGATTAGCAGTCACTGCAGGATTCACAGGAGACTTCACTGGTGACTGGATCTCTGACTTAGTTTCTTGAACAGTCGAAGGCGTCGGAGCTATTCTCGCTGGTGCTTTGTCTGGCTTAACCTCTGAAAGCATCATGGATGTTGAAGTCGAGTCATCGATTGTAAAGAAATTAAGCAAACGGCGCATATCATTAGCTTGCTCAGCCATAGACTCACCTGCAGCAGATGCCTCTTCTACTAATGCTGCATTTTGTTGCGTCATTTCATCCATTTGTGTCACGGCTTTATTGACTTGCTCAATACCAGAACTTTGCTCAACAGATGCTTCAGCAATATCTGAAATCATGTCAGTAACACGCTTCACCGACGCGACAATGTCTTTCAACGTTTCACCTGACTCATTCACGAGTAGTGTTCCGTCTTCAACTTTACTTACACTATCGCGGATCAAGTCTTTGATTTCTTTCGCAGCACCTGCTGAACGCTGTGCCAAGTTTCTAACCTCACCTGCCACAACTGCGAAACCTCGTCCTTGTTCACCAGCTCTAGCCGCTTCCACAGCTGCATTTAATGCAAGCAGATTGGTTTGGAAAGCAATCTCATCAATAACCCCAATGATATCAGCGATCTTTTTACTAGATTCATTAATCCCCGACATACTCTGAACTGCACGGTTCACAACTTCGCCACCTTGCATTGCCTTGGAGCTTGTTTCTTCTGCAAGTTCATTGGCAACTTTTGCATTATCTGCATTCTGACGAACAGTACTTGTCATTTGCTCCATACTTGAGGCTGTTTCTTCAAGCGAAGATGCCTGTTCTTCTGTGCGCTGGCTTAGGTCTGCATTACCTTGCGAGATTTCTTCAGCCCCACTAGCCACAAGAGTCGCGGACGAACTAATACGATTAATGACCTCAGTTAATTTGTCCGCCGTAACATTCGCATCGCGTTTTAACTTATCAAACGAACCGTGATATTCCTGCGTAATTCTTTGTGTTAAATCACCATTCGCTAATGCATCAAGCATTTGTGCAGTGTCTGTTACTGCATCATCTACAATGCTGACCAGTTGGTTTAAGCCTTGTGATAATCTTAGGTAGAACCCTTCCTTACCCGACTCATTAATTCTCTGAGTCAAGTTACCTTCAGAAGCTGCACTAACAAGATCTGCAACCTCTTTCTCTATTAAGACTTCACTTGTTCTATCATTCCATTCTACGATGGTGCCAATTCTTTCATTTTCATCGTTGAAAACTGGGTTCGCAACCAAAGCAAAAGTTCTTCCACCTACAACGATTTCTGTTTTATATGTAGAACTTAACCTTTCTAGCATCGCCCTTTGATGCGCTGGGTTCTTATGGAAAATATCTATATTGGCACCCAATAATTTGGACGAATCGAAGTTAGGCAAGTCTTTCTTCAGGTCACTTTCTGCATTGCGCATCATGCTTACAACAGCGTCATTTAAATACACAATGTTAAATTCAGCATCGGCTATCATCGCATTTGTAGTTACATTATCGAGTGCACTCTTAACACGAGCGTTTTCATTCGCAAGCTTAGACGCAGCTTCTTCTGCAGCTAGTCGTTGGGTCTTATCATCCCATTCGACCACAGTACCTACTTTATCGCCTTGGTCATCATAAACAGGGGTTGCGATCAACCCAAAAGTGAACCCTGCAACATTAATATCAGTTTTATAGGTATCAGTTAAGGCACTTAGCATCTGTCTTTGATGGGCTGGGTTTGCATGGAAAACATCAATGTTTTCGCCAATTAAGTTGCTTGCATCAAAGTTTGGCAGTGCGGAGCGTAACTGCTCTTGATTATTGCTCAGCATTTCAAGTACTGAGTGATTAGCAAAAACAATATTTAGGTCTGTGTCAGCCAACATGACGTTTGCTTGGCAAACATCTAATGCACTTGTAATTCTGGCATTGTGCGCTGCAGAAATTTGTTTTTCTTTTTCGAAGGCAATTTGCTCGGTGAGGTCTTTCCATTCAACAAGCGTTGCTATACGCTGTTGCTGGTCATCAAATACTGGAGTGGCTATAAGATCAAATGTTAAACCTGCTACGGTAATTTGTGTTTTATAGACCGATCTTAAGTTGGCTAGTAAGCCCCTTTGATGACTTGGGTTTTTATGGAATACATCAACATTCTGGCCTACTAAAGAAGCAACACTGAAGTTCGGCAGATCTCTTTGTAATTTATGTTCATTGGCAGAGAGCATGTCCGTTACTGAATCATTCAAGTAACTTATGTTTAAATCAGCGTCAGCAATCATAATATTTGCCTGACATACTTGTAGTGCACTAATCATGCTTTCAACAAGTTGCCCATCACCCTCCAACTCTGCTTCTGTATCATCTGCAACCAACAAAGTACGTAATTGAGGATAGGCATCTAAATTTAAGCGCTGTGCGGCTTCTTCATCTTTAAACTTTAACAAGTTTATCGCACTATCAACCGTTTCTAATTGTGCCGCATAAGTGCTGAAACTTTGTTTTAAATAAAATATTACCGCTAAAGTGATGACGAAAGGCAAGCCTAACCCAATCGCATTTTCACCACTCAATGACACACCTAAAATTTGCAATGCAATTGCGATGGACACCACTATAACTACTGCTGATATCAATAGCTTATTGGTTACTTCACTTTGAACGTTTCTACCACTCATCTTGACCCTACCCGTGCTTATTTTTACTCTAAGTTTAAAACGCTTTCCAAATTAAGAAGAACAACCATTTTCTCCCCAACATTAACCAATCCATGAACAAACTCGGCGTTATCTGAATCTTGAAAATCAGGCACATCTTTAGCCTGCTCTTCAGAAATGCTATATACATCTGAGACAGCATCAACCACGATACCCATCACTTTGTTCTGACCATTTATTTCAACTGCGACAACAATAACAACGGTAAGTGGACCATACTCATTATCTGCAATACCAAATCGCAGTCTTAAATCTATAACCGGCACAATCGTGCCACGAAGGTTAATGGCACCTTTCACAAAGCTTGGTGAATTAGGGATTGCAGTGACATCTTCCCATCCACGAATCTCTTGTACAGCCAGAATATTCATTCCGTACTCTTCACCTGCCATCATAAATGTCAGGTACTGATTCTCATCGTGCTGACCTTCCAAGATCAATTGCTGATTTTGTTCTGCCTGTTCTGACATTTATGCTGCCCCCCCTACTGCGTTTTGCTCGACAATTAAGTCTTGGGAACCTGGTCTTTTTAAACCACTTAATTTAATTAAGCCACTGATATCGATAATTAAAGACACCCTGCCATCGCCTAAGATTGTTGCACCAGAGATACCATCAACTTTTTGGTAATTCGCTTCAAGACTCTTAATAACAACCTGCTGTTGAGCAAGTAAATCATCGACCAATAAACCAACTTTATGGTTATCACTTTCAACAACAACGAGTAATGTTTTATCTAACTCTTCAATCGCACCGCCATGATTGAAAATATCGTATAATCGAAGAATCGGAATATATTCATCTCTAAGCCTTAACACGTCTAGGTCTTTCCCAACTCGGCTGACTTTACTGATATCTATTTGTAATGATTCAACAATTGAAATGAGCGGGATAATGTAGGTATGTTGGGCAACCTTAACTAATTGACCATCCAAAATAGCCAACGTAAGTGGCAAGCGAATTGTAAAGGTTGAGCCAACACCTGGAGCCGAGGCCACTTCAACCGAGCCGTTTAAAGCTTGAATATTTCTTCTAACAACATCCATGCCCACACCTCGGCCGGATATATCACTTACTTCATCAGCCGTAGAAAAGCCAGGCATAAAAATCAACTCGTTTATTTCATCCGGCGAGAGTTCATCAGTTTCTTGAATTAAGCCATTGGCAATGGCTTTGCTTCTTATTTTTTCAGTATTTAAACCTTGTCCATCATCCATTATCTCAATGACAATGTTACCGCCTTGATGGAACGCATTTAACGTAACAGTACCAACCGGATCTTTACCTGCAGCAACACGCTGCTCAGGTGTTTCTAACCCATGATCTAAAGAATTTCTCACAAGGTGAACCATAGGATCTGATATCTTTTCCATAACGGTTTTATCGAGTTCAGTTTGTTCACCTAATAATTTCAGCTCTACTTGTTTACCCAGCTTTTGAGATGTGTCTCTTACTAATCTTGGGAACCGACTAAACACGAAACTAATCGGCAGCATGCGGATCCGCATGACATTTTCTTGCAAGTCCCTCGTGTTGTGGGCAAGTTGAGCTAACCCTTCTTGTAATGCTGTAATCGTTGATTCGGTAATTTCTTGCTCACCAATTTGACTCAACATGGCTTGTGTTATCACAAGCTCACCCACCATATTAATTAAGGAATCAACTTTATCTATGCCAACACGGATAGAGGTTGCTGAGGAGTCGGATGGTTTCTTAGCCTCAGCTTTTTTCACAACAGGAGCATTTGTGGCGATTGACGTGACCGCTTTACTTTCAGGCTCAGGGTTTTCTAATCTACTTTCAGATTCAGTGGACACTTGAACTGAGGGAGTAGAACCTTCATCATCTGATAAATCAGATTCAAATAACCCACCACATAAAACAATGTCTATATCGGCATCGTCTTCAACCCACTCAAATATTTCAGAAATCGCAGATTCAGGCTTAGATGTCGTCAAAAAAAAGCGCCACGCCAAGAAGCACTCTTCAGCATGTAATGAATCTATATCGGGTATGGCATCATAAAATGCCTGCGTTTCTAACTCACCTAACTCGGCAAGTTCTGAAATCATATATAAGGGCTCGTTACCCGTTTTGAATAAATGAGGGTGAGGCTTAAAATCAATTTGGTAAGTATTTTCGCTTTGTGTTTCTGGAGTTTCTGAACTGGTTGAATCAGAGTCTTCAGAAAGACCCAAAATAACTTCAAAGCGCTTTCTAATTTCATCGGCTTCAGTTAGGTCTGGTTCTTGCTCTGCCTGTAACGCTGCCAACATGCCTCTTAAACAATCAACTGATTTCAGTAAAAGGTTTACATGCTCTGCTGTTAATGCACGTTGTCCATCTCTGATTTGATCTAACAATGTTTCTAATACATGTGTGAAATCAGAAACAGAAGTAAAGCCGAACGTGCCACTTCCTCCTTTTATAGAGTGCGCAGCACGAAAAATAGTATTGATGGTTTCCATGTCTTCATTGCCGGGCTCTAAGTTTAGGAGCTCCGCTTCCATTGCATCTAACCCTTCGAGACTCTCTTCAAAAAAGACCTCGAAAAACTGACTTAAATCAATACTCATAACAACACCCTAGCTTAGCGAATAACTTTTTTAAGAACAGCTAGCAACTGATCTGGGTTAAAAGGTTTAACAATCCACCCTGTCGCGCCTGCAGCTTTACCTTCAGTTTTTTTGTCTAAACCTGATTCAGTCGTAAGCATTAGTAGTGGAGTAAACTTATAGCTAGGTAATGTTCTTAGCTCTTTAATAAGTGTAATCCCATCCATCACAGGCATGTTGACATCGGAGATCACGGCATCAAAGCTTTGTTGCTTAGCAATACCTAAAGCCTCACTGCCATCCTTTGCTTCAACTACTTCAAAACCCGCTTTTTTTAAAGTAAAGCCAACCATTTGTCGCATAGATGCTGAATCATCCACTGCCAAAATCTTTTTCATAATGACCTCTTAATTCACGCCGATAGGGCGAGTAATTCTGTTAAACCAAGCTCATCAACCGCTTTATTAAGCGCCTGACTTTCACCATGCCAACGAATTCCATTGTTAATTTCAAGAAGATGCTTTTGCAAAGCACATAAAACTTGTATTGATGCTGTGTCTACACGTAGCACATCTGACACATCAATACTGACATCGTGCTCAGCATGAAGCACTTGCAATACCTGTTGATGAAACTCTTCAACATGACTTATTGTGAGTTCTGAAGGAAGTTTTAACATGCGCGATGCGCTCTCCTTGTGTAATTTTTATATTTTTAGCTTAGACCCAGTTAGCAGAAATGCCATAAAAGTTATTAACTAAAAGCTAAAAATAATTAGGGTGTTAGCTCGATTTATGAATCAATCATAAAGCTCACCCAGTTTATCCAAGCACTCTAATGCACGATAGCATTAAAATCTTTTATTACTTGCGCTGCATCAATTAATGGCACTTCATTGGCTGCAAATTTAGCCTTAAAAATACCACTTAGATTCCCTTCTGGGTTAATTAGTGCAACTGAAGCACTATGGTCCACATAATATTCTGTTTCCTTACTGTTATTGATTGCATATATCAAACCGATATTTCTGACAAAAGGAAATAGGTTTGCATGCTCTGCCGATACCGCCTTAAAGTCTGAGTTAAAATAGTCTATATATGCCTTGCGCTGTTGCTGAGTATCTCTATTAGGATCGACCGAAACAAACCAAACTTTAACATTATGTTGTTGTGCTAATTCAGCATGTAACTCGGTGAGCTTTACCAATGTCATTGGACAAATATCCGGACAGCTTGTGTATCCCAAAAATATCAATGTCCATTGCTCAAGTAAGTCCCGCTTTGTGACTGTATTGCCATGCTGATCTTGCAAATTAAAATCTTGGATTTCTTTTGCTTGTTTATAGTGAATAGCATGTTCTGAAACAGGCACTTTTTTATCACATCCAAACAATAATAAAGCTAGCAAAAACAATATGTAGCGCATCAAAGGATCCATCTATCAATAAATAGCGATATAAAGAGTAGCAGTAAATAAGTAATTGAAAAATGAAAAAGTGCCATCGCAGATTCATCTGAACATTTTATATACAGAACAATGCTCTTATATAAGAAAACACTGTTAAGTATAAGTATACAAAGCAAATATAGGTTGCCTGACATAGTAACTAGATAAGGCAACAAGCAAACTACAAATAAAAGAATTGAATAAATTACAATGAAGAATCTAGTAAATTCACTACCATGTGTCACAGGTAACATAGGTATATTGGCGCGTTTATAGTCATTCCTTCTTGCTATGGCCAAAGCCCAAAAGTGTGGCGGCGTCCAAATAAAGATTATCATGACTAGCAGCCAAGCTTGCACATCGAGCTGACCTGTTTCACTGATCCACCCCAATAACGGTGGCATTGCCCCCGCCAAACCACCAATAACAATATTTTGTGGTGTCGCTCTTTTTAAAAACATGGTGTATACCACCGCATAGCCAACTAATGCGCCCAGTGTCATAAAGAGCGTTAAAGTATTGCTCCAATAAAATAACGCCACACTCCCTATCAGACCAATAAGCGCAGCAAACCCAAGTGCTTGTTTCACGCTCAGTTGAGTTTGCACTAGCGGCCTATGTCTTGTTCTTGCCATTTTTTTATCTATCTCTCGATCTACGACATGATTTATCGCAGCGGCCGATGCTGACAATAGCCCTATACCTAATAAACTCATGCTTTGCTCAAGGAGAGTTCTGTTCATATCAGGCGCAAGCATTAACCCAACCCAAGCGGTAATGACTAGCATAGCGACTACTTTTACCTTACAAATACCCAAGTACGCAGATAAGTTTAATGACTGAAACAGTACTTCGGGCTTGAGAGTAAGACTTTTCATGCTGCCTCCTTGGTACTTTTATAAGTAAGTAAAAACCATAAAAATAAGCTAACAATCAGCAAACATGCCGCCATTAGATTATGAAAAAGTGTAATTAATATTGGAAATTGCAGGTGCACAATCAATGCTCCCAAAAACAGCTGAAGAACTAAGCCAGCAATAAGTAAACTTGCAGTATTCTTTAAGAGTTTTTCTTTACTGTTAGTCAACACATACCATGCCCATATACCAAGTGTAAGTACTGTGACAACCGCCCAAACTCGATGAACCATATGTATGGATAGCCGAGTTTCAAATGGCAATACACCATATTCATAGTTCAACTCCCCAATGGGAAGATGAAATAAACTTTCTACAGAAAATAAATGGATATTCTCACAAATAGGCAATCCGACGCAGTGTGGTGCCGCATAATTAGCAGCGACCCAGCCGCCTAACGCGATTTGTAACACCAAGACAATCAAGCTAATTTCTGACAACCTAGCAGGGATTTTTGTAGGAGATATGAGAAAACGCTTTTCTGGTGTAAATAAATAAAAGCAATGCATTGAAAGCAGTCCCAAAATAGTAAATCCACCGAGTAAATGGCCCATCACTATAAAGGGCTGCAAATTCATTGTTACTGTCAGCATGCCTAACTTACCTTGCAGTAAAATCAACACAAACAAAGCAATAGTTAACTTTTTAGGGACTTTCTCAACACGCTTTCTAAGCGAAAAATACAACAAGCCAATCACCAACAGACCTAACGAAGACGCAAAATAACGATGGATCATTTCAATCCAAGCTTTAAAAGGTTCAACTGTACTGCCAGGAAAAGCATTAGCTGCCGCTTGTAACTCATCTGCAGTGTTAGGCACGGTTAAAAAACCATAACACCCAGGCCAATCTGGGCACCCTAACCCCGCATTACTCAAGCGAGTATAAGCCCCTAAAGCAACGACACAAAAAGTAATAAATGTGCTAATTACAGTGAGGTAAATATATTTTTTATTCATTTTTCCTCCTAGCTACTGCGCGCATAATTGAGTAACTTCTTTAGATCCGATAACAATCCTTTATGTAACACTCTACTTTTTTGCTCACTTTCTTCGTATGGATAAGCAAGCACAACTAAACCATGGTGATCTACAAGATAAAGCCATCCAGCTTGCAACTCAGGTAGTGCCGGATACTGAGTCATGTCATTATTTTTCGCCTCACCAAAAATCACTAGACTTACTTTGTCTTGTTTTTTGCCAAGCGCTTGATACACATTTTGTAAGCGTTGATTTTGTTGAATACAAACCAACCCACAATCAACCGGTGCAGATAGTGCAATACTCCAAAGCGTATTATCATTTACCTGCCAATTAGGCACTTGTATATCGTTACTGAGAAGACGCCCTTTATTCGTTGTATTATCTGGCAGCCAGTTTGTCTGAATTGCCGCATACGCCAAAATAAATGGCGTAATACAGCAGATAATAAACATCCATATTGGTTTAAGCTTCATTCGGCACCTCTGTTCTTGTTGCCTTAAATGCAATAAAAGCCGCTGCGACTGCAATTAAAAACCACTGCAAAGCATAGGCATGATGTTTTTCAGGACTCATTACTACTGGTTGATAGTGAGGTTCAGCAATCACTGCTGAGTCAGGTAATTGATAAAAAATGGCAGGGTAGATATCTTTACCTGTTAAGTTTGATAAGTACAAATGATCTATAAACTGCAACCGCTGAGAGTGAGCTTCAAGCGCTGACTTTGCTAAAGTAAAGTGCTCTAAGTGGCGACTTTTTATCACTAAATTTAAGTTTTGAATTTCGTCAAAAGAGAGTGTGTCAGGTTGCCCTCGGCCTTGAAGCGGTATAAACCCTAAGTTAACTAATAGATACTTTTCTAAACCCGCAACTTTAAAAAGGGAAATGACATCAACACCGACACGTCCATCCACAATTCTATTATCTAAAAACCAGATGTATTCTTGCTCTAGCCTTCCCATTAAAGAAACGGTTTGGCCATGCAATCTTTCAATAGAGCGATTTTGCAATGCTTGGATAAACTCTAACGAAGTCAGCTCAACTTGACTAAATTCATCAAGTTGAAGCTGCTTTTCTTTTGCTCTAGAAAACTGCCAGTAAGACAAACCTAGGCACGTTGTCACAACTGTGATGCATACTAGCCAAATGATTATAGCTTGCCATGGCAGCGCTCTGATTAAAGCCATATAAGTCCCTCATTTCACACCTATAAAACGTAGACGAAAACAAATAAACATACCCATACAACATCGACAAAATGCCAATACCAAGCAGCGGCTTGAAAAGCGAAATGTTTATCTTCGGTAAAATGTCCTTTTGCCACTCTTATTAATACAATCGTTAATAAAATTGCGCCTATGGTGACGTGCATACCATGAAACCCAGTTAAAAGATAAAAGGTATTGCCATAGATACCTGACTGAAGCGTCAAGTTGAGCGCTTCATACGCATGGACATATTCTTGGGCTTGTAGTGCTAAAAAGATAAAACCAAGTATTACCGTGATAAGTAAGAAAAGAGTGAGCGGTTTGCGTTTATTTGACTCGATGGCTTTATGCGCGAAATGTAAGGTTACAGAAGATGTAAGCAGAATAATCGTATTAATAAGTGGCAGACCATACCATGGCATACTCTGTGTTACATCTCCAGCCGGTGTTGAAAGTAGCGGCCACATCGCTTCAAAGTTTGGCCATAGTACTTCATTCGTCATTTGGTTATTGCTTGCACCTCCTAGCCAAGGTACAGAAAACACTCTTGCGTAAAGCAGAGCACCAAAAAATGCAAAAAAGAACATCACCTCAGAAAAAATAAACCAACTCATACCTTGCTTGAATGAACGATCCATTTGCGCTGAATACAGGCCTTTATCAGACTCTTGGATAACATGCTTAAACCAGCCAAAAAGCATATAAAGTAATATCAAAACACCTAAACCTAATATGAGAACACCACTTAAATCTTCACTACCCAATTGCATGACAGTCAGACCTGCCCCAACAGCAATGAAGAACATAGCTACAGCACCTATAATTGGCCAAGGACTTTGGGCGGGTACATAATAACTTTGAGATTGCATAATTCCTCCTAACCTTTGTAAGGTTCGGTTTTCGCGTCATCACGCGCTAACGCGACGTCACTGATATCAAAAATGGCGTAAGATAAGGTTAGCTCTTGAACGTCTTGAGGTAACTCTGTATCAACATAAAATACGAGCTTGAACTCAACTTCTTGATTAGGTTCGAACGGCTGTCTATCAAAGCAAAAGCAAGCTACTTTATGTAAGTATTTGGCTGCTTTTCCTGGTGAAACAGACGGTACTGCCTGCATCACTCTCTGGTATTCACTAAGGTTTTTAGCGACAAAAATAAGCTCTGACATCTCACCTGGTTTTACAGCGACAGAAAACTGTTTTGCTTTTACACTAAACGGCACACCTTGCTTAGTTTGAGTAATAAAACTCACATCAATCATTCTCGATTCATCCACTAAACTACTAGCCTGTGCCGCTTCCATATCAGGCTTTCCGTTTAAGCCTGTTACTTCACAAAAAACGTCATAAAGCGGCACAAGTGCAAAAGCAAAAGCAAACATGCCTACTACAGCGATTATGAGTTTCTTAACGAGTGCCGCATGCATACTACTTCACCTTAGGAGGAGTACTGAATGTATGTAAAGGTGCTGGGGAAGGTACCTCCCACTCTAGCCCTTCTGCACCATCCCACACTTTAGCTGGCACCGATTCACCACCCCGTGCACATTTGAACACACACCACACAAAAATGAGCTGAGAAAGGCCAAAGGCAAAACCACCAATGCTAATGATGGCATTGAAATCAGCAAACTGAAGCGCGTAATCAGGTATGCGTCTTGGCATACCCGCAAGGCCTACAAAGTGCATTGGGAAAAATAAAATGTTGACGCTAATTAATGACATCCAAAAATGCCACTTCGCTGTGGTTATACAGTACATGTTGCCAGTCCATTTAGGTAACCAATAATAAACAGCCGCCATAATGGAAAATACAGCACCTGTTACAAGTACGTAATGGAAGTGCGCCACAACAAAATAAGTATCATGGTACTGGAAGTCTGCTGGAGTGATCGCAAGCATCAACCCCGAGAAGCCCCCCAACGTAAAGAGCACGATAAACGCAATGGAAAACATCATAGGGATCTCAAAACTAATCGAGCCACGCCACATAGTTGCAACCCAATTAAAGACTTTGACTCCCGTAGGTACAGATATCAGCATGGTCGCATACATAAAGAAGAGCTCTCCAGCTAACGGCATACCTGTGGTAAACATATGGTGTGCCCATACGATAAAAGATAAAAAAGCAATAGAAGAGGTTGCGTATACCATGGAAGAGTAGCCGAATAGCTTTTTCCGGGAAAAAGTAGGCACTATGGTCGATATAATGCCAAATGCAGGCAGTATCATGATGTAAACTTCAGGATGACCAAAGAACCAAAAAATATGCTGGAACATAACAGGATCTCCGCCACCTGCTGCATCAAAGAAGCTGGTACCAAAATATTTATCGGTAAGTACCATAGTTACAGCACCAGCTAATACAGGCATTACGGCAATCAATAAAAAGGCGGTTATTAACCAGGTCCATACAAAGAGAGGTAACTTCATCCATGTCATGCCAGGGGCGCGTAAATTGACAATGGTTACAATGACATTAATTGCTCCCATGATTGAACTGATGCCCATTATATGAACTGCAAACACAAACAATGCTGTATTGTCGTTACTATATGTTGTGGATAACGGTGCATAGAAAGTCCAGCCAAACGCTGGGCCCCCTCCTTCCATAAACAGTGAAGCAAGTAAGATTGCAAATGCAAAAGGTAAAATCCAAAAACTCCAGTTATTCATTCTAGGCAGCGCCATATCTGGTGCGCCTATCATCATGGGGATCATCCAATTAGCGAGGCCTGTAAAGGCAGGCATAACAGCGCCAAACACCATGATCAAACCATGCACAGTGGTCATTTGATTAAAAAAGTGTGGATCAACTAGCTGTAGTCCAGGCTGAAATAACTCAGCTCTGATCACCATGGCCATAGCTCCACCGATCAAAAACATCACTAACGAAAAGATTAAATAAAGAGAGCCAATTTCTTTATGATTGGTCGTAAACAACCAACGCTTTATACCTGTAAGATGCTCTTCATGAGCATGTTCTGAACTTTGAACCTGAGTACTCATGATTACTCTCCTGACGCTTTATCGATGAATGCTTGAACTTGGCTTGGCTGGATTACTTCGCCTGTATCATTACCCCAGCTATTGCGTTTGTAAGTTATAACAGCCGCAATTTGTTTTACTGTAAGTTGCTTTGCAAATGCCTGCATTGCTGTACCTGGGCGACCGTTTAGCAGCACATCTATATGCTCATCTAGATCCCCTTTAACAACCGCATTATCTTTAAGACCAGGGAAGACGCCAGGCAACCCCAATCCTGTAGGTTGATGACAAGCTGCACAATATCCCATGTAAACTGTCTGACCTTCTGTCATTAACTCTTCTTTACTTAGAGTTTGTGATAGTACAGCTTCGGCCTCTTTCGCTGCTTCTGTTTTGGCTAATTGTTGCTCAGTTAACCATTGTTCGAATTTTTCAGGTGAGACAGCTTCAACAACTACAGGCATGAAGCCATGGTCTTTACCACATAGCTCAGCGCACTGACCTCGGTAAATACCTTCTTCATTTACTTTGGTCCAAGCTTCATTGATAAACCCTGGGTTGGCATCTTTCTTAACTGCAAAATCAGGTACCCACCATGAATGAATCACGTCATCTGACGTCATTAGAAATCTCACTTTTTTGTTTGTAGGTATTACCAGCGGTTTATCTACATCCAATAGATAGGTCTCTGTTTTTTCTTCCTCATTATTAACCTGAGATAAAGGCGTAGATAACACAGAAAAGAAATCAACGTCATGACCAAGGTATTCATAGTGCCATTTCCACTGTGACCCTGTGACCTTGATTGTTATGTCAGCCTTGCTGGTGTCCTCCATAGCAATTAAAGTCTTAGTTGCGGGGATCGCCATGATGACAAGAATAAGAAAAGGAATAGCAGTCCAAACAATTTCAACTTTGGTACTTTCATGAAACTGTGCAGCCACAGCTCCTTTTGATTTTCTGTGCTTTAATAAAGCCCAAAACATCACTGAAAATACAATCAAGCCGATTACACAACAGATTAGAAAAATGGTCATATGTAGTTCATAAACACTATGACTTACATCAGTAACCCCTTTTCTCATGTTGTAGTCACTATTGGCTAATGAAAGTGGACTAAGCAACAAAAAAGTAAGCAAATAAGCAAATTTACTTATTCTCATACGACGCCCCCATTTATCGACTTCAGCATGAAGTTCGCAGTTAGAATTATTGGATGACCGTCATAGGATCCGACTAAAGTCGAAGGCAATACATGACCTATTAACAATTAGTCAATAAATAAGCAATTAGCAAGAAAGTAAAATAGAAGAATTTGATATATTAAAATGGAAAGTAAGAAGAGATATGGTTAGCTGACTAAAGAAACAGAAAAAGAGAGCAGCTAACCTATTGTTAGAATTATATAGAAGTTACATCCAATTAGAATTTCTTATAACACCTACAGCGAGACCTTCAATAGCAAAAGGTTCGTGTTCTAGATCAACCTCGATTGGAGAAAACTCTTCATTTTCAGCATGTAATAGCACTTTGCTACCTTTTTGTTCTAACCTTTTAACTGTTACATCGTTGTCTACTCGAGCAACAACAACTTGACCATTTTGAGCAACTTGCGCTTTATGTACAGCCAAAAGATCACCATCAAGAATACCGATGTCTTTCATGCTCATTCCATCTACACGTAATAAGTAATCAGCAGCAGGCTTAAATAAACTCGGATCAACCTCATAATGACTTTCGATATGTTCTTGAGCCAAAATGGGCTCTCCTGCAGCAACTTTACCAATCAAAGGAAGCCCTGTATCTTCAGACGAGCCATCGTCGACTAATCGAATACCACGACTAGCCCCAGGCACCATTTCTATCACCCCTTTCTTAGCTAAGGCTTTTAAATGCTCCTCAGCAGCATTAGCACTTTTAAAACCAAGCGCATCAGCAATTTCAACACGTGTAGGAGGCATACCTGTATCTTTGATGAAGACTTTGATGAGTTCAAATACTTGTTCTTGTCGTTTCGTTAGTGGTCGCATACAACTGGTTTTCCATACAGGTAAAGATACTGTGAGTATATACAGTTGTGTCAAAATGGCAAACTAAATTTGGATAGATTTAATGCAATAAAGTGCAAAATTAGCGACTGTGAACGCAGTGAGTGCGCTTCTTTTGCGCAATTATAGTGCGAAAGGTTTATGACAAGCGCGCAGCGCTTACATTCTTTTCGCGCAAGGTGAGATAAACCAATCTAGCTGATGTTGAGGGTGTAATTATTTACGCGTGTGAAAAGTGTTTCAGAGTGAAGAGAGTAACTACTGTGAAAGTTGCTCACTTCACCTTGCGCTAATTCGTCTTTTTATCACAGTGCATCACCTCATCACTGTGCAGGACGATTTATCACCTAAACGCAAAAAACCCGCTGCATTGCTGCAACGGGTTTCTTTAATTGCCTGGGGTAAGCTTTGCTGGCGATGTTCTACTTTCACATGGACGAAATGAGACCGAAGCGTAGCTTCGCAGTTCGTTGAGATGAGCGCATGGATGCGCGATGGGACCCAGCTTTAGGGATGAATAGGCAAACGAGGTTTATCTTCATGGAAACTAATTCAACAAGAAAAGACGAGCTACGGTGAACGCAGTGAGTGCGCTTCTTTTGCGCAGGGTAAATATCGTGCAAAGTGTTAACGACAATGAGCGAAGCGAATACGTTTGCTTTGCGCAAGGTGAGATAAACTAGTTTAGCTGATGTTGAGGGACTTAAAGCAAAAAAGCCCGACTCTTTCGAATCGGGCTTTCTCTAAATAGGTGCTTGGCAATGTTCTACTTTCACATGGGAGACCCACACTATCATCGACGCTGTTTCGTTTCACTTCTGAGTTCG